>DAIUER010000069.1:0-4639 GCA_036845005.1 Thermocrinis sp. | reverse complement strand
GGCTGACCGCATAGAAGTATGGGTTTAGCCAGTTCATCTAAGTGCCGACCTTGCGTCCCTGAAAAGCAAAGAAAAGAAAAGAGCTCCACCAATAATGGCGCTCAGGTATTGGGTAATAAACCTCCAAAGAATAACAAAGCTACCCAATGCGTAAGCGGAAAGGAAACCAGAGAAGACCTCCAAGCCTCCCACCTCGCCTACGCCACTTCCTCCAGGCGTGGGGCTCAAAAAGATGGCATATAGCAGGGCTATCTGCGAAAAAACAGCCCTCGAAAAGCTCACAGAGGGTTCAAAGGCAGAGAGCAGAAAGGCTCCCGATAGCAAAAAGCATACATACAAAAGCACACTGCTTAGTGTAGCCAACAGAATATGCACCTTTTTGTCCCTCAAAAAGAGCCTGCTTACGATAATGAACCTTTTCAAAGTGTATTTGACCTTCAGTATCAGGTTTTGGTTTTCGTTCTTGGATCTATCAAAGAGGTATTTGAACACTTTGTAGACCAAAAGGCTCAGCAATCCTAAAACTACCAATATGACAAAAAGTTTTACAGCCTCCTGTGTATGCTTATAGAAGTAATAGACCAAAAGAGGAGACAGAAAAATAAAAAAGGACATTCCTGTTAGGGTCTTCATAACTACCACGCTCATGACTTTGTGCAATCTCCCTCCCTTTCTGGAGAGGGTGTATAAAGACATCATTTCTCCTCCCACATGGGCGGGTGTAATGGTGGCACCAAAGGTGTTTATAAAAGAGATTAAGTAGCCATAAAAAAAAGAATACCTGAGGTTCATAGCTCGGGCAAGGATAAAGAGCCTGATGTTGTCAACGGTGTGATAAAAAAACATGCTCAGAACAGAGAGGAATAAATACCTTTTATCAAGCAATGGGAGAACTTCAAAGATCTCTTTGCTCATAGTCCTTTTTAGCACATAAACAAAGGAGCCGGTAAGCACAAAAACTGTGAGAACGATTCCATACAATAAGGTTCTTAGCATCTGTATAATAGTTTAAGCCCATGAGCATATTTTTGCTTGGTTCAGACCAGAGGGTTGTGCGTTGTGCTCGCGTGTCCTTTGCAAAGGACGAGGAGGTGGATCGGGAAAGGGACATAAAGCTCATAAAGTTTCTGTTTGAAAACAGGCATGCATCACCCTTTGAGCATGTGATATTAGCCTTTGAAAGCGACGAAGAGTTTTGGCTATCCCTTTTGAGAAAGGTCAAAAACCCTACCTTTCAAGCCTACTGGGATGGCAAGTTTTTGTGGCTGAACCTCAGGAATATCATAAACGCTTGGGAACACATGCCAGAGGAAGTTCTAAGTGTTATAGAAGAAAAACTGCCTGCGGTCTATTCGGTGGTGGTCGGGAAGGAGCCCAAAGGTTATTCAACGGACAGTGCATACGTGAAGGAGCTTGTGGAAACCTCCTCGGGCTTTGTGGGTCTGGTGGATAAGTTAGAGCTGGACAGTCCGATGGATTACTACACCTTTGTTGTGGAGTGTCCTCTGTTTGTTGCACGCCAATGGCACAGACACCGCTTTGGTTCATACAACGAAGTCAGTAGAAGGTATGTATCCTACGAGCCCGGTTTTTACATTCCGGAGTATTTAAGGAAGCAGTCAAAGGGCAACAAACAGGCAAGCGAGTATACACCCTTGGAAGAACCTTGGAACTCCCTTTTTCTTAAAAAGATCAAGTGGTATGTGGAGGACCTAAAGACCCTCTATGCCAACATGGTGGAGAAGGGAACCGCCAAGGAACTGGCAAGGGGCATCCTTCCGCAGTTTATGAAAACGCGCTTTTACTGGACGGTGCCAAGGATCTCTTTGGATAACTTTATAACCTTGAGGACCCATCCGCACGCCCAGAAGGAGATAAGGGAGCTTGCCTTGGCAATAAAGGATATGGTAGGATATAGAGGATGGGACAGGACTATGCGACTTTAAGGGTTCCCGCAAGCACCAGCAACCTGGGTGCGGGCTTTGATACCTTTGGGCTTGCCCTGAACCTATACAACTACTTTACCGCACACCCTTGGGATAGATGGGAGTTTGAGATAGAGGGGGAAGGGCAGGAACTTCCACGGAACGAAGGAAATCTCTTTGCCAAAGTGTATCTAAAAGCCTGCGAGCTCTTTTCCCAAAAGCCCATTCCCTTGAAGGTTAAGATGGAAAACCACATTCCCACCGCAAGGGGGGCTGGGCTCTTCTGCCACTGCCATAGTATCCGCCATAAAGCTCTGGGAACACTTCTATCAAAGGACTTTAAGCTTGGAAGAAAGGCTAAGGATAGCCTTTGAGTTTGAGCCACATCCTGATAACCTACTGCCAGCCTTTCTTGGAGGCTTTTTAGTGTGTGCAGTAGGCGAAAGGGTCCATTATCAGAGGTTGGACTTTCCGGAGGAATTAAAGGTGGTGGTTTGCATTCCAGACTTTGAGCTTTCCACAAAGAAGGCACGGGAGGTATTAAGGCAGGAAGTTTCTTTGAAGGACGCAGTCTATAACATACAAAGGGCGAGCCTTTTGGTGGCAAGCCTTTGCAAAAGGGACTATCAAGCCCTAAGGTCCGCAGTAAAGGACAAGCTTCATCAACCCTACAGGAAGTCCCTAATTCCAAACTTTGAGAGGGTCTTGGAAAGTGCATACTCAGAGGGTGCCCTTGCGGTCTTTCTAAGTGGGGCTGGTCCCACCATAGCCAGCCTCTGCCTTGAGGAAGAGGACAAAGTGGGAAATGCCATGGTTTATGCCTTCCAAGAGGCGGGCATATCCGCAAAGTATTTATCTTTGAAGGTGGATAAAGAGGGGGCAGTTTTTACCACAGCTCCAACTTTAGGGGGTTGAGGCTAATGAGCTTTGGCAGAAATTCCCTCAAACGCTTTGGCTCCACCTTAAGAAAAACCTCCAGCAGATTGCCATAAGTTCGCGTTTTTGCAAAGGGTAGCTCCCTCAGGACCTTTTCTCTGCCTTTGGGAAAGACCGCCAAGATAAGCTTTGTGAAGGGGGGTAGGTTTTCTTCCCTTCTTTTTTCCATCTCTTCCTCCAGAAAGTCATCCCTTAGGTATCTTTCCACCAGCTCCTCTTCCAGAAAGGTTTGCAGGTAAAACTCCTGCTCCGCCATTGCCCATGCCCTATGCACATACTTGTAAAACTCCTCCTCTGCGTTAAAGTTAGGAAGGGAAAGCAGGTTGTCTCCATGAACTAAAAAGACCTTTTTATAGGTGCCCGAGAGAGAAGGCTTAGTGTCAAAGTGTAAGCTTTCTTTTACAAGTCCGTATTTCTCCAGCTCCTCCACTGCCCTCTCCACACCAAAGCCTTGGGGAACCACAGGACCCTCGCAGTGGGGACAGGTGGGAGGACCAGACCACCTACAACGAGTGCAAAAAAGACTGTTTTGGCTTTTACTTAAAGTCAGAAAGGTGCCACACTGAGGACATTCTGCCAAAAACTGGCACTTGGGACAGTATGCATAAGAGTAGCCCGTTTTTCTGATCAAAAGAAGGGAGTTGTCCTCTAACTTTGAAAGGAGCTCTTGGGAAAAGACTTCCTCCGGCTTTCTTTTTAGGATTTTCACACTGGCGGAGTAGCCAAGTTTTTCTAACTGCCAAGCACCGATCTTTACTTTTTGGTAAGTATCCATTCCAAGGCTTGTGGTGTAGTAAAAAAACTGAGAGCCGTAATACCTGTAAAGGTGGAAAAGATAGTTCCTAAGGTCTATCCCGTTGCTTAGCTTTGTATTTTGGTCTTCAAATAGCACAAAGGCAAAGGGCTCCTTAAAGGGCACCAAAAGTCCAAGCCTTGAGCTAAGGATAACCCTTCCCTCCTCCTGTGCCAAAAACCAGTTTTTCACAAACTGCCTTGGACTGTCAAAGGAAGAGAGAAAAACCACCCGATCTCCAAAAAGGGGCTTTAGCTCCCTCATAAGATAAAGAAGCGTAGAGTTTTGAAAACAAAATATGGGAATGCTTTTGTTTTCACTTAAGGCAGACTCCACCAAAAGGACAAGGTGTTCTAAAAGCATTGAAAGACTTCCCACCACGAGCACTGGCTTTTGGACGCTTTTTATCAAGGATATGCTACTCTGCCTTAGCTGGCTTCTTGGGTTGAGGGCAAAGTTCTGCATCAGCTCCTTTTCCACTTTGACTATACCCTTGGAGACCAAAAACTGCAGGTCTTGGGAGGAAAAACCTTCTTCTTTGAGCTCTTCCCTTGTGGCATACAGCCTCTCCCTGAGGTAGCTTAGCAGTCTTACCCTCTCTGCGTAGCTTTTGGTCTTTTTTAGCTTAGAAAGGGCAACATCAAAGGGAAGGTTAAGGCTAAAAAGCTCCACCTCCACATTTACCGCGGACCAATCTTCCACCACTTCCAAAAAGCCCTTTTCCAATAAAAGCCTCACAAACTTCCATCCAAACCTTTTCTTGGCTGTTTCCTCCTTTACCCTCTTGTTTTTTGCCACCCAGTCTAAAAACTGCCCGGTCCTTTGGTCCAAGCCCACAAAAGAGGAAAGGGAGACCTTAAGAAATCTCTCCTTTTTCCAGTTCCACTCGGAGGGCAAAAGTTCCCATAACAACTGCCAAGGTATTAAGCCATAGAGCATGGCGGTATCCTTTAGGGCTGAGAGGTTCTTCTCGGAGGTCAGGGGC
>DAIUER010000068.1:0-4675 GCA_036845005.1 Thermocrinis sp. | reverse complement strand
GTATTTAAGGTTATTTTCAAGCCAAATCGCTCTTCCCAAACGCCATGATTAAGAAATGTCCAGCCATAGCCAAAGGGAATTGCAAATACTCTTTCTTTATTTGTTGCGACTTTAACATTTGCTAATAAAATTGCTTTAGAGGAAGCATTAAATAATTTTTTTATGTCATCGCCCAAAGCGGAACCAAAAAATTTGTCTATCCATGAAGGCTTGAAAGTATGAGATTCGCCAAAGTAAAGAATACCAACTCCATTAACATCTTTTGTTTGAAGTGTATCAATTTTTTTTAAAATATCCTTATGCTCGGAGTATTCCTCTTTTATAAGATAAACGGATAGCTTGTTTGTTGGTATTTCTTGGCTCATAAATCTAAAAATTTCCAATCCTTCAAATCGTTTGGATCGTAAGAATATTTTTTACTGTCGTTATATCGCCAGCTATTTTTATCTTTCAAAACTATGCCGCCGAATAGTTTTTTGCCGTTCTTATTTTCCGTCTCAATATACACCGCTAATCCTTCGGCTCGCTCTTTTGCCGTCTTTGCGTATATGCCGCCTTTCGTATCAAAGAGGCCAATTCGTCCGTCTTTGAGCATGACGATGAAATCAATGTAAAACGGCTTTCCTTGCCCGTTTTCAAAATAAGGCACGGCAAAATATGAGCCGTCCTGTTTGCCGTTCTTAAACCACCATTTCACCTGTTTGGCTTTTTCCAGATATTCAATAAACGAGACCTCAATATCGCTGTCTTCCTCAAATAGCGAAAGATTATCCGTGCCTTTTGTTTTGGCGTAATACGGCTGAATGATTGACCGCTTATAATCTTTCTTGATGAAAGTCAGATTGTAATTGATTATATCCGGCACATTCCACGGCTCATCATTTTGTATAAGTTCGTGTTTGCCCTTGCCGACAACTTCTTGATAAAGCTCTTTGGCCCGATTGATTGTGTCAATCACGGCTTGCCGGTTTTCCTCGGCCAAAACAATAGCTTGAATTTCAGGCCATCTATCTTCATCTCTGCTTGCACCGAAAAACCCATAAATTGAATCGTTAATACGCTTTATTGAGCGAAGCTCTGGGTGAAAAGGCGCAAGGTTTTCCCGCGCGAAATAATCAAAAGCCATTTGCAATTCAACTTCGTTTTTTGGAATATCTAAAGTGCCTTTTTTCTCAATGCTTTTTGTCTGTTTATCCACGTCGTAAATCTTCCCGCTCGCGATAAGTTTTGTGTCCACAATGCTATGCTTGAGCGAAATTTTATCTTTCAGTTTTTAATTCTCCCGCCGCTTTGAAGAAAATCGGCACAAAATCGGACGACAAACGGGTTTCCTCTCGGAAACGCTTGGAGTGATAAGAAGTTAAATCAATGTTTTCATAATCCTCGCGCCGTTTGCCTTCAAAAACCGTAATGTATTCTTTGGCGATGTCTTCGGCAATGCCGATGTCGCTTAAACTGGTATAAACATAGCCGAGATTGAGTTCTGGATTTTTGTAATGAAAATGTTCGGGCATACGCATAATGCGCCCGATTGTTTGAATGGAAAATATCATACTTTTCCATTCGCGGAATAAAACCAAAATTGCGGCGCGCGGACAATCCCAGCCCACCGCTATGGCTTGTTTGAAAATCATCACTTCAACTTCGTTCTCGTTTTTTTCTATATTTTCAAGATTGATCTTGCTGTCTTTATCGGAAAGATAAATCGCCAGCCGTCCGTTTTCCGTAGTAATGCCGTATTTGCCAAGCAACTGCACAACTGAATCTTTTTTGTCAATCAGCCCTTTGCGGTTATCGGGAATTTGAATCAGCATAAGCGGATTAACATTTGCGCCTTCCGCTTCGTATAGCTTGGCAAGTTCGGCGCGTTTCTTTAGCCCTGCCTCAACGACAATCTCATCAGCCGTTTTGTCCGCAAGTTTCTTGTCCAGCTTAAAATTTTCAAAGCCCGGATTGATAACAATTTCTTTCTTAATCATTCCCTCGTCTTTTACATCTTTAAGTTCCACTTCTACGCCGCGAAATACGCCTTTAAGTTGCGGCGTTGCCGAAACTTCAATCGTTATCTTTGGGCCGATGTCTTCAATCAGTTCTTTGGATTTGTCCGTTTCAGCGTTGCGGTGGCTTTCGTCAATAACAAGGATAATAATCCGTCCTTCGTCTTTTGTGCGGGCTACTATGTTTGAAAGATTATTATCCCGCTCATTCTCGCGGACATAAATATTGCCTTTCTTGTTTATGCTCGCCCAGTTCAAAAACAAAATCTCATTTTCGCCGATTTTTCTGTCGCCCAAATCTTCAAAGTAAGAACATTTAAGGCCGATTCCGAGAGGGTCGTAATATTTTTTTAAACTGTTGCGGCTCTGGTCGTGTAGTTTGTTGACGGCGATCCAGATAAAAGAAAACCTTTTGCCGTCAATACGCGAATCAATGAGCCGTTTTAAAAATTCGGCCATCATCAAAGTTTTGCCGGAACCAGTCGGCGATTTGAAAATGCAGATTTTGTTTCCTTCCGCATCCAAAAGGTCGTTGACTTCCTGCTTCAACTTTACGATTGCTTTTTCTTGATAGTTTTTAAATTCAATCCACATAGTATTTATTTAAAAATTTCCCGATATACTTTTAAGATTACTTCGGGAATAGCGCAAAGGGTAACTTTGCTTTTAACATCGGCAAATTGTTTTTCATGCGGGTCATCGCCGAGCGAAAAAACATAGGTGTTAAAATGCCCTTTGATTTTTTTAATCGCCTTTTTGAAGTCATCTATTGCTTCCTCGTAAAAAACAATGCCGAGATATTTATCGCTGTTTTTGAAAATCTTAAAGTCGTTTTCGTCCTGTACCAATTCAAAGGCGTTTTCACGGATACAAAGCATTTCCGTTGATTCATTAACAAGTTTCCGCTTATTTCTGTCTGTCGGCTCAGCTTCCACAAAATCGCAAGTGTAATATTTTAGATTTCCGCCAAGTCCGACGACATTTTCGCCTTTGCCGTTCTTGTATCCCTTGATAACTTTTTTCATACGCGGATAACAAACATCGGTGCAGATGTTATTTTCATTATTCGTGCAGAGGATAAATTGGCGATTGCCGCCGTCTTCTTTATTGAGTGCTAAAACCGTATGACCAGTTGTGCCAGAGCCAGCAAAAAAATCTAAAATTATAGCGTCTTTTTTGTCAGTTCCCGCCAAAATGCAATCCTTAACGGCGTATGGCGACTTTGGATATTGAAACATTTCCCTTGCGCCCATTATAGAATCCAATATTTGAGTGCCATATTCGCTTGCTGAATATTTTGCGTCATACCAAATACTTTTGGGCATTTGCCCTTCTAAACCCCCTCTAAATTTAAAATAAACCTGAAAACCGCCATTTGTTTTTTGGACCCAAAGATCGCCTTTTTCATACATTTCATCAATAACATCTTTCGAGCGTCGCCAAATTCTTTTTTCACCTCTTTGATCAATCGGCAAAATTTCAACTTTCAATTTCTTTTTTGCGCTTATTTGTTCGGTCTTGGGGTCAAAATAAATAGGATAATATCGTTCGGATAATTTTCCTTTCCGATTTGTAGCAGTACTATCAACTCCTTGTTTTCTTAAATTAACAGGTAAATACCACGATCCGTCTTTATCTTTTTTGTAGTTATGAGTTTTTTCTTCAGGGGTAACCGGCAATTTCTTAATAGTAGCGAGTGGTGATTTCCCAAAGAAAAGTGCGTATTCGTGGATGAGTGAAACTTTGCGAGCCGTCATTCTACCTTTAGGATTATTACGAATTACGACTGTGCCAAGATGACTAAACTCGTCAAAGATTTCGTTCATTAACATCCAAAGCGGGGCCAATTCATTATCATCAATCGTTACGCATATAACGCCCTCTTCTTTGAGTAAGTTTTTTGCCAATTTTAATCGCTTATACATTAAAGAAAGCCATTTGCTATGTCGAAAAGGGTCGGTAATATCAACATAATTGTTGTTATACATCCAATCGCGCGCACCTGTATTGTAAGGTGGGTCAATATAAATAAAATCAACGGATTCATGATGAGTAAAATTCAAAACGGCGAGCGAATGGTAATTATCACCTTCGATCAGTAAATTAACTGGCTTACCTTTGTCGTTATTTACTTCTTTCGTTTTGACTTCTTTCAAAATTGGAAACGGTTTGCCTGTCATTTCATTGGGAAACATTTCGTTTGGCGTGCGTGCGTCAGGATTTATAAGAGTATCAATTTTTTCTTCCGGCAAATCCCTATGCCAAACAAGGCCGTACTTCGTTTCTTTAATACGGCGAAGCTCTTTTATCAGTTCTTCTTTTGACCAATTGTCGTAATTTATTTTTCTTGCCATAGGATTATTTAATTAGGTCATCAACGCCGACTTCAAACACCTTGGCGATCTTGGTTAGTGTTTCAATAGTTGGATTTTTATTTACTCCATTTTCAACTTTAACTATGGTATTAAGCGATAAATCCGCAAGCCGAGCCACCTTTTCAAGAGAGTAGCCCTTCTTTTCTCTTTACTTTTTTAGGTTTTCAGAGATTTTATTTGACATTGCCTTCATTATTGTTTAACATTAAAATATATAGAATATAATCTAAACTTTCTTTAATTTCTATTATAATGATAAACAATTTTTCAAAAAGAGTCAACAAAATTCCTCAAGGGATCTCC
>DAIUER010000067.1:0-4710 GCA_036845005.1 Thermocrinis sp. | reverse complement strand
CAAGACTTTTTTCTTAAGGGATTTCCAGCTTTTCTGAATTTTTCACTCGACGTATGTTAGTATGAGTATAATAGAAGTGTTATGATCGCATACTTTGCAATGGAAGTAGGTATTGAGGATAGAATTCCCACCTACAGTGGGGGGTTGGGGACGTTGGCGGGTGATACGCTTTATGCCTTTGCGGACTTGGGCATTCCTGCGGTGGGTGTAACCCTTCTATACAGGAAAGGCTATGTTTCACAAAAGCTAACTCCGGGCGGAATGCAACTGGATTTTGACACCGTCTGGGATTATAAAAAAATCCTAAAGCCCACAAGGCTATACTTGGACATAAGCTTTGGAGACCTTGATCAAAAATTCACCGCTTGGGAGTATTCCCTGTGGGGAAGGGAAGAGGTAAAGGTGTTCTTCTTGGATGCGAACCTTCCCGAGAACGACCCAGAGATCAGAAAGCTAAACGACAGGCTATACGGTGATGATGGAATCTACAGACTTAGGCAGGAGGTCCTTTTGGGCATTGGCGGATACAGACTTTTGAAAGCCCTTGGCTACAACGTTAGCGTCTATCATATCAACGAAAGCCACTCTGCCTTTTTGGTGGTGGAGCTACTTAGGGAGCTTGGTAGCAAGGAGGAGGTTCGTAAGAAGTGTGTCTTTACAACTCATACGCCTGTGGCGGCTGGACACGAGAGGTTTCCAGTAGATATGGTAAAGCAGGAGTTAAGAAAATACGACCATATGGATTGGGACAAGGAGGCAGAAGATGGCTTTGTAAACCTCTCAAGGCTTGCCCTAAAATACAGTGAAAGGGTTAACGCAGTTTCCTATAAACACATGTTTGTATCTGCAAACCTTTTTCCAGAATGTTCAAAAACCTCTCAGAGCCCCTGCAAAATAGATTATGTAACCAACGGCGTCTATCATAAAAGATGGATCCACGAGGAGATACAGACGCTTTTGAACGAATACCTGCCCGGTTGGGACGAAAATCCCATACTGCTTGGACAAGTGTACAATGTGCCCTCTGAGCTTTTGCTTAAGGCTCACATGAAGGTAAAGAGTGAGCTTGTAAACTTGGTAAACAAACTTACAGATGCCAGCTTTTCGGACGATGTGCTAACCATAGGCATTGCAAGGAGGGTAACAGCATACAAGAGGAACAATCTGATACTTCAAGATTTAGAAAGGCTAAAGTATATAGCAGAGCATAAGGGAGAGATACAGATTCTTTTTGCGGAAGCCTTTAGAAGGGGCTGGACTGTGGAAGAGCTTTATGAACTTTCTCACATAGACAGATGGTTCTTATATAACTTAAAACAGGTGGTAGATTTTGAAAGGAAGCTGGCGGAAGGAGAGATGGACGAAGAGCTTTTAAGACAGGCAAAAGAGCTTGGTTATTCGGATATAGAGATCGCAAGGCTTACAGGGACCACTGAGGACCAAATAAGACAGCTAAGGGAGACTTATGGAATAGTTCCCGCCTTTAAGGGAGTGGATACCTGTGCAGGAGAGTTCTTTGCCTACACGCCCTACTATTACTCTACTTACGAAATGCCCTATTACCACCTACAGGAAGGTGCCATCCTTGATGAGGATTGAGCATAAAATTAAAGAGCCATGAACCCTCAGGAGCTAATTATAGCCATTCCTGCCATTATGATGGCGGTTATACTTCATGAATATGCCCATGGATGGGTTGCCTACAAGATGGGAGATAGCACCGCCAAAGAGTATGGTAGGCTTACTGTAAACCCGATACCACACATAGACCCTTTGGGGACTATTATTTTTCCAGCAATACTTCTTTTGCTGGGCTCACCTATACTCTTTGGTTGGGCAAAGCCTGTTCCCGTAAATCCCTTTAGGTTTAGGGACCTTAAGGTTGGCACCTTTTTTGTGTCCATTGCGGGCGTTTCTGTGAATTTAGCTTTAGCCTTTCTCTTTGGTCTTCTCTTCAGATTGTCCCATGGGGGATATTTGGACTTTCTGGGCTCTGCTGTCCTTGAGCCTCTTGAGATCTTCTTTCTGAAATCGGTGATGATCAACACCATCTTGGCAGTTTTCAACATGGTGCCCATTCCTCCCTTGGACGGTAGCAGGGCGGTTATGAGCTTCTTTTCTATCAAACACTGGGAGCTTTTTTACAGGTTTGAAATGTATGGCTTTTTGGTAATAATGGTCCTGCTCTTTACGGGCATCCTGCAAAAGGTCATCACACCTCCTATACTTTTTCTTTACAATTTATTTTTAGGATTATGAGGTCGTGGAGTTATTTAATACAGGTTAGGGCACAGTTTGAAGATGGAAGGGTGGAGGAGGAAGGGGTGCTTTATGTGGTGTCCCTTCCTTCAGACCCAGCGCTTTTGAAGGAAGTGGAGATGGAGTGCTATGCGGTCTCCTACATACCCTTTCAGACGGTATTAAAGGTGGCACAGGCTTACGCCTTGGGCACAGACGCACAGATCAAAGATTTACAAAACTACCGCCTACAGGGCTACAGGGAGGACATGGACCTTTACATCTTCCAAGAGGGGGTGGGCTTTAAGGAGGGCTTGACGAAAGCTTATGAGCTAATACTTAGCTTGCTCAAAGGAAGGGGGGAGGTAGTAAGAGTGGAGCCAGTAGTGGATGTGGGCTCACCACCCAAAGAGGTTATGATGGAGTGTTTGAGGTCCGCCTTAGCCTAATCCCTTTTCAAAATCCTCGGGCTTTATGTTCTCCAACCATTCTTTGAGCTTTTCCTTTTCTTCGTCTTCCTCGGGCTTTGGCACCTTAGACTTTTCCAAGACGCTTTCCTCTACGAATATGGGTGCAGAGAAACGCAGGGCTATGTTGATGGCATCGCTGGGTCTTGAGTCAATGATCAAAAGGTTGTTTCCTTGGAGTATGTGCACCTCCGCGTAGTAGGTGCTGTCTCTCAGGTCGTTGATTATCACCTTATCTACCACTCCGCCCATTTGAGTGATCACATTTTTCATCAGCTCGTAGGTCATAGGTCTTGGTGGCTCCACCTTCTGGAGCTCTCTGAGGATGCTGTCCGCCTCAAAAATTCCTATCCATATGGGAAGAACTGTTTCCTCATCGTCCTTTGCCTTTAGCACCACTATGGGCATCTGGGACACAGGGTCCAGGGTAATACCATGCACCACCATCTCTAACATTTTTGCTCCTCCTCTTTATTAAAATATAAGCCTGTGATTTTGGTTGAAAACATTGACAAGGTCTATCCCGATGGCACAAAAGCCTTAAAGGGTGTGAGCTTTAGGATAGAAAAGGGGGAGTTTGTGGGCTTGATGGGACCTTCCGGCTCCGGCAAAAGCACATTACTGCACATCATAGCCGGCTTGGACAAGCCCGCAGAGGGAAGGGTACTGGTGGATGGAAAAGACATCACCCGCATGGACGAAGACCAACTGGCGGAGTTCAGAAAAAACAACATAGCCTTTATTTTTCAGTTTTATTACCTTTTGGAGGACTTTACCGCTTTAGAAAACCTCGTATTAATAGGACAGTTGGCTGGGCAAAGGGAACCCAAAAAGAGAGCCTTGGAGCTTTTGAACTTTCTGAGGCTTTCCCACAGGGCTAACCACAAACCCTATCAACTATCGGGGGGAGAACAGCAAAGGACAGCCATAGGCAGGGCATTGATGCTAAACCCTAAGCTCATACTGGCGGACGAGCCCACGGGCAACTTGGACTTAGAAGAAGGCAAGAGAATTTTTGAGCTTTTTTTGGAGCTCAGAGATAAGGAGGGTATTACCTTCTTGATAGCAACCCACAACCAAGAGATGACAAGGTATTTTGACAGGGTTTTGAGGATCAGGGATGGACTTTTGGAAAATTGACAGGGTTCTTTTGCAATTCCTTGAGGAGGACATAGGCCACGGAGATATAACCACCGAGGGCGTTTTGAGGGGAGAAAGGGCTCGGGCGGTGATGGTGGCAAAGGAGGAGGGAATTTGTGCGGGGCTACCTTTTTCTGTTAGGGTCTTTGAACTTTTGAGTGGTGTGAAGGTTCTAAAATCTATGGCGGAGGGGGAACGTTTTAAAAGGGGGGATGTGATCTTAAAGTTGGAGGGTCCTGCGGATGTGCTTTTGAAGGGGGAAAGGGTTGCCCTCAACCTACTTCAAAGACTGAGCGGTATAGCAACCCTAACGGGGGAGTTTGTGAAAAGGCTTGAGGGTACAAATACCAAGCTGTTGGACACGAGAAAGACAACGCCGGGGCTTAGGTTCTTTGAAAAGTATGCGGTGAGGGTGGGTGGTGGCACCAACCATCGCTTTGCCCTTTATGATATGGTTCTCATAAAGGACAACCACAAAAGGGTTGCGGGTTCCCTCTCCGAGGCGGTAAAAAGGGTAAGGGAAAGGCTTGGACCCGCCTATAAAATAGAGGTGGAGGTGGAAAGCTTGCAGGAGTTGGAGGAAGCCCTCGCCTGCGAGGTAGATATGGTGATGCTGGACAACTTTGGCTTGGAGGATGTGAGGCATGCGTTGAAGCTCATAAAGGGAAGGGTAAAGGTGGAGGTCTCCGGCAACATAACCCTTGAGAACATTAGAGATTACGCCCTGGAGGGTGTGGATTACATCTCCACCGGTGCCATTACACACTCCGCCAGATGGGTGGATGTTAGTATGAGTATAATAGAAGTGTTATACGTCGGGTGAGAAATTACCCCCATATTTGAGACTTCCTGAAAAAGCTATAGC
>DAIUER010000066.1:0-4788 GCA_036845005.1 Thermocrinis sp. | reverse complement strand
GATATAAAAATGCTGAGTATGGCAAAGAGCCAATTACCTGTTCCCAAAACCGCAGAGTAGCCCACCGCCAAAAGGACCCTTCCAAGCTTTCCCTCTCTGTAAAGCCTTCTTAACTCTAAAGAAATACCCGCCATGGCTATTCTCCTAAATATTTTCTATACACGCTTCTGTAGTTTTCTATAAACTTGTCAAAGCGGTAAAACCTTTGGACCCTCTCAAGCCCAGCCCTTTGACAGTCTTTCCAAATTTCTTCGTTAGTCAAAAGTTCGTAGTATGCCTTTGCAAGCCCTACTGCATCCCCCACAGGAACCACCTTCCCCACCTTGCCTATTTCTACGTCTTCTTGATTTAGCCCTCCGTAGATAAGTTGCTTACAGGAACCCACGTCGGTGGTAACACAAGGCACACCGCTTGCCATAGCTTCCAAAACCGTCATGGGCATGCCCTCGCTTATGGAGGTCAGTGTAAATACCCCCGTTTTGGGCAAAATATCATCTATTTTTTGAAAGCCTAAGAATTTTACCCTATTTTCAACTCCAAGTATCTTGGCAAGCTCTTTGCACTCTTGGGCGTATTCGGGTTCCTCGTCCTCAGGACCTAACACCCAACCCTCCGCCTCAGGTAGCTGTTGGCATAGCAAACTCATAGCCTTTATAAAGGTTTTTATATCCTTTATGGCTACAACCCTTCCTATCAGGGAAACTACCTTCGGAATTTCCTTCGGTCTTTTTTCTAAAAGCTTTGAAAGTCTATCCACATCCACGCCGTTTTGTATAACCCTTGTCTTTTCGGACGGACAGCCCCAGCTTATCTGCTGTTTTCTTGCATCTTCAAACAGGGAAAAGACCTCCATAGCAGTGTAATATGAGATTTTTCCAAGATTTACGAACATCTCTATCCAAAGCTTTCTGAGGGTGTCTATGTCGTACTTTTTGGATAGATGCCTGTATTGAACTCCTATCCATTTTGCGTTTAGAATGTCTATCTTTCTTTCTTTTGTGTAGATCCCGTGTTCCGTGAGGATAAAGGGTATTTTGTATTCTCTGCTCATTAGACTTCCCAAAAAGCCCGCATAACCCGTTGATGGACTGTGGATTAAGCCTATTTTTTTTCCTTCTAAGGTCATCCCAAGCCTTGCCACCACAAACAGAGGTGCAAAAAGGTTTCTCATAGTCCAAAAGTAATCCACAAAGGGAACATCAATCTCCAACTCTTCGTAGAGTTCTTCTATTAGCTCCCAAGAGCTTTTGCTATACAAAAAGTCCTCGTAAGAGACTTCATTAAAGTAAGAAAAGCTAACAACCTCCTGCCAATGCTTTTCAAAAGCTTTGTCGTCGAGAAATATCTTTAGAAGTTTTACTCTTTCGCTTTCCCTTTCGGCTTTTTCTGTTTGAACATTTTCCTCCTCTGAAAACATATACACAGCCTCAAGATAGACCAGGTTGTCCGGAAGCTCGTAGCCAACACCTTTGTAATCTTCGGGTCTTGAGCCAAGGAATAGCACTCCAAAGTTTAGGTCCCTCATACCGGTGATTATTTGATGGAGCCAAGTGGATACTCCTCCCTTTATAAAGGGATAGGTCCCCTCCGCTATAAAGAGCACATCTATATGGGTTTGTTTATCTAAAAGCTTCATACCCATGCGGAGATCAGAGCCATTTTTTTGGGATTAACTGAATAGGTTCCTCTGTATTTCTCTGAAACCTGTTTCAATTCCTTGAAATTGCGGAGCTCGTATAAAGCTTCCAACAGGTAAGGTAAAACCTTGACAGGCTCAATACCCAAATCCAAAGCCCTCTTGAAATATTCATACGCCCTTTGATAATCTCCTGAACCCAGCTCTATTCTTCCCATTAGTAGATAAAGACTGGGATCCTCTTTGATTTCTAAAGCTTTGATGACATACTCTTTAGCATTACCCAAGTACTTTTTTGCTATTTGTTCTTCCATAAAACCTAAGTAATAAACATCCCAGTTTAGAAATGCCAACGCTCTGCACACAAAAAATTTAACATCTTTTTCTAGATCCTGACTTTCCAGAACTTTCTCTAATTCATATATCAGCTCCTGAAGGTATTTTTCAGCGTTTTTTAGATAACTGCTGGCAAGCAATCTTAGTTCGTCGTTATCAGAAAAAAGAAGTTGTTTAAAAAATTTTACCGTCAGAGGATGGTAGAACTTGGTGAAATATACCACCCTTTCTAAGTCTTTCACTTTTGCAAATCTTAAGCTTCCTTCTCCGAGCCTTCTTTTCTCCGAAAGAACCCTAACACTAAATACTAACTCGTAATTGACCTCTTTTATAGGAGCGGGCGCTTTTGAAATTTTTGTATAGATCAAAATACTTATCACACCAAACAAAACTGCAAAAGGTCCGAGAAAGAAAAAGATGGAAAAGCTAAGGATTAATGCATGTCTGTATGGGTATTTATAAAAGATTTTTAAAATCCCCGCCACCATTGTGGCAAGCAGGAGGGACGCAATAAAGTGAGAAAAGAGATAGGTTATAAATCCAAATACAGTTGGATATTGAATCAATGTATACAATCCTGTCGTTTCTAACAATATCACGAGTAGCAATTTTATATAATCACTAAACATTGCAGAACTCCCCAATGGGTTTTATCTCTTTTACCTTCAAAAAGTTCATGTCTTTTCTTATCCTTTCTAAAAACCTTTCGACTCCTTCCTTTGGCGTTATGGGTAAAAGGACAAGAACTTTGTCTTCGTTTATACAAACCTTGTCTAAACCTTTAACCATGCTCTTTAGCTTAACCACTTCTTCCCTTCTTTCGGGAGGATATTCAAAAACAACCACAAAGGAGTCTATTCCGAAGTGTTCTTTTAGCGATTGCATCCTGTAAGCTTGCAGTTCAAACTCCCTATCGCAAAGCTTTGTGCATGAAAAACCTGAAGCTTCAAAGGCTATGCTGTCTCCGTAATATTCCAAAAGAACCATTATGTAGGATAGCACTTCCTCGTTTATGTTTAAGAAATCCATATCCTTTATTGCAAGTAAAAACTTCCCCGCATAGGATTCTGCCACCACAAGGGCTATAAAGTTAAGCTCTTCGCTTATAGCCTTTCTCAGTATGTCTTTAGGTGGAATATAAAAGGATGTGTTCAGCTCCAAGGCTTCCTGTATCAAAGGGTCTTCTTTATCTACCTTCACACCGCCGCCCAACTTTTCTAAAGAAATAAGCTTTCCATCTTCGTACTTGTAAAGCTCTGCGGATATAACGCCAAAGAAGTCTGATATCAGCTCCATGAAAGCCTTTGAAGAGGGAACTTTAAACCTTTCCAAAATATTCCTTACGCTGTAGGGAGAAAGCACAAACTGTCTTTCCAGCAGGTCGTACTCAAACTTTAGGCTAAATAGCTGTCTTCGATAAAGTTCCGCCATCTGCTCTGCATAAGTTTTATCTGCAAGTGCGAGCTTTATTTTTTTGTCCCATATGTATCTAAATTCAGAAGACAAAAGGGCGAAAAGTAGGTTCTGCAAGAGATTGTTTAAAGGAAACGGTTGGTAAAAGAAAAAGTATCCCGCGGAGAGAAAAGATATTAGCACAATAGCCCCGGAATATCCATAGTAAAGGGAAAGGGCAACCACTAAAAGGTTTATTAAGTCGTATCTACTTTTTATAAGGAGTGGGTCTTCTCGGTTAAAATACCAACCCAAAGCTAACAAAAAAGTGGTTAATAGGAAAATTTCTACGAATATAACCTTTTCAATCGTTATTCTTTCAGCAAGCTTAAAAGCACGCATCAGAAAGCCCGGTTTAAAAGCTTTTGGGCGAGGGTTCCCAAGGACTCATGCACCCAACCACTACCAGATACCGTAACATTTTTAACAACTTTGTTTTCTTTTACATCATAGACAAAGATGGTTATACTTACCGCTGGTTCGCCGTCCAAGCCTGTTTTGTATCTGAACTCGTTGACGGAACCATACACTATGTATCTTGCCCCGTTTTTTACTGCACTTTCCTTTAACTTTTCAATCTCTTCTCCTGCAAGTTCCCTTTCCTTTATGGACCAAACCCTTGGGATCAGGTTGTAGCCCTTGCTTGCAAGCACTCCCTCTAAGATGGATGCCACCCTGTAGCCTGCGTAGGGTGTCTCTGTGTAGTTTTCAAAGGGTAGCACTGCGTAGGGCTCTCCCTTTATAAGGAGAGTAGGTGTTTGGTTTACAACCCTTGCACAGCCTACAATCAGGAAGAGAACTAAGGCTGCAAAATATACCCTTCCCATTTTTCACCTCCTTACAAAGTTTAAAACTTCTCTTTGAAAAGAAGAATGTTTGCTCATTATTTATTCTACTCTACTTTTCTTAGCTTTGGAGTGTGAATAAAGTAGTATCTATAGATAAGATAGGGACCTATTACAGTTTCCTTTATACCACCCGTGTTCTTTCTGAAGGATAGTCCCACAGAGAAATTATCTCTTCCAAAAACCGCACCACCTATACCTACTTCTGTGGATATACCCAAACCGCCAAGGGAATTGTATGCTAAGCTTGCATCAAAAAAGGGTCTCCAAAAGCGTGTGTATGAGTCTTTGTGTTCAAAGCCAAAGGAAAATCCTAAGCCAACGGCGTAGTAGTTCTCTGGTAGCACCCTAAAAGTGGTAAAAGGAGAAAGTTGTTCTATAACTCCCTTGCTACCCGCTTTTTCCCTGTAATTGCCGTAGCTATAGAACACCCTTAGTGTGTAGTCAGGATAGCCAGCTTTTAGCTTGTATTGGGCTTGACTGTACGCAGAAAAGCCCGTTCCTAACCTTTTTATATCC
>DAIUER010000065.1:0-4805 GCA_036845005.1 Thermocrinis sp. | reverse complement strand
GCAAAGTGAAGACCAAAGAAAACCACCACACCACCACCCACCTTGGCTATGAGGTCCTGGTAGCTTCTAAGGAACTGCCCCACAGTGGTAGCGGACGCCCCAAGGAGGGTAAAGACCAAAGAAAAACCAAGGACAAAGAGGATAGAAGCAAAAAAGACCTTGAAGTTAAAGCCCTTGGGTTGTGCTTGTGCACCCGCCACGCCGGAAAGGTAAGAAAGATAGCCCGGGACAATAGGCAAAACGCAAGGAGACAAAAAGGACAAAATGCCCGCAGTAAAGGCTATAAACAAAGAAACTTCACCCATGGATGCTAAATATAACCATTTTTATTTCCGTATAGTCCTCTATGGCGTATTTTGGACCTTCCCTTCCTACACCCGAGAACTTAACGCCACCGTAGGGCATATGGTCTGCCCGGAAGTTAGGACCTTCGTTTATAAGCACTCCGCCTGCCTTTATGCCCTTTATAAAAGCCCAAGCGGTGTCTATACTTTGAGTAAACACACCCACCTGCAAGCCGTAATCAGAGTCATTGACCAAGTTGATGGCTTCCTCCACATCCCTGTAAGGATTGACCACCACCACCGGTGCAAAGGCTTCCTCTCTAAAAAGCTTGGCATTTGGTGGAACAAGGCTAACCACCGTAGGTTTCAAAACACTAGAAACCTTATCACCGCAAGAAACACCACCAGATATGAGCTTTGAGCCCATCTGCAACGCCTCGTCTATCCAGCCTTGAATCCTTTCCACTTCGGCGGTGGAGATCATGGGACCCACATCGGTCCTCTCGTCCATCGGGTCTCCCACCTGGAGCTTTTCCACCTCGGAGGAGAGCTTTTGCAAAAACTCTTCAAACAGGTCCTCATGGACAAAGACCCTTTGAACGGAGATGCAAACCTGCCCCGCTATGGCGTATCCACCGAGAATGGTTTTCTGAACAGCCTTTTGGAGGTCTCCATCCCTGTGCAAAACTATGGCGGAATTGGAGCCAAGCTCAAGGACAAGCTTTTTTATTCTGCACTGTCTGGCTATTATTTCACCGACCTTTCTACTACCCGTAAAGGAAACAACCCTTACATCCGGATGGGTGGTTATCACCTTGCCTACCTCTCCAAAGCCCGGTAGCAAAGAAATGGCGGAGGGTGGAAAGCCCGCCTCAAGGAGTATTTCTCCCAGCATCAGAGGAGTTAAAGGTGTCCTCTCGGATGGCTTTAGGATAACCGCATTGCCCGCCGCCAGGGCAGGAGCAACCTTGTGCATGGAAAGGTTCAACGGAAAGTTAAAGGGTGTAATAGCACTTACTATGCCCACCGGCTCCCTTACATAAAAACCAAACTTTCCTCTTCCGTTGGGATGGGCATCTATGGGAATGACCTCACCACCTATTCTTCTGGCTTCCTCTGCAGAAAAGAGGAGGGTCTGGATAGCCCTCTGAACCTCTGTCCTTGCTTCTCTTATGGTCTTCCCCACCTCCAAGACCAAAGTCCTTGCAAACTCTTCAGCCTTCTCTTCTAAGAGCTTTGCAGTTTTCATAAGCAAGTTATACCTTTCGTAAGGAGTGAGCTTTGCCATCTCCTTGGCACCCTCTTTGGCAACTTCCACCGCCCTGAGGGCTTCTTCCTCCGTAGCAAAGCATACCTTGGCAACTGTCTCCTGAGTATAGGGATACTTTATTTCTATTAGGTTGTCTGTTTTTACAAACTCTCCACCCAAAAGAAGCCTTTTCTCAACCATAGTGCTAAATTTTAATCCACATTTACGGAAAACACCGCAAGCCTTATTCTTAAAAAGAAGTATTACAAAAAGCTTGGGAGATGGCGGTTTTTGACCTCATAGACTGGCTTGAGGAACCAAAAAGCAGAAAATATATTGAAACATACTTCAAGGGTAGGATGCCCACAAAAAATGACTTTTCTAAAGAGTGCCCATACACCTTTGAACAGGTGATGGAATATAAACCTTGGGTAGAATTAACTTAGCAAAATATGGCATGACCTTTCCAAAACAGAGATAAGACTGTAGCCCTCCAAGGGATCGTTGCCTGCGGAAAAGACGCCATGTCCCCTTACCACCACAAGCTTTGAACTTTTTAGTTCTTCTGAGACCGCACGGGCAAGTTCAAGGCTACCAGAAGGGTAATCGGGCAGGACCTTTATGCTACCTAACAGGGTTTTTCCCTCCGAATCAATGGGCACTATGTGATCCAAAGACATGGAAAGGATTACTGCCTTTGGTGGATGGGCATGGACCACCGCCCTGTGGTAGGTTTGCAGGTATATTTCTTTATGCACCACCCACTCGGAGGATGCCCTCTTCTCAAGGATGCTTTCGCCATACAGGGGCAGTTCTATTATGTCCTCCAAAGAGAGCTCCCCCACATGCCTACCCGTTCTGGTTATTAAAACCCTCCCATCCAACCTTACGGATAGGTTTCCTGCCCTGGCATCCACGAGCCCTTCTTTGAACAAAAGCTGTCCTGCCTTGATAATTTTCAGCTTGTAATACAGCATTTTTTGTATTATAATGAATAGTCTTAGAGCCGGTAGCTCAGTCTGGTAGAGCAACGGACTTTTAATCCGTGGGTCGAGGGTTCAAATCCCTCCCGGCTCACATTACAAAAGCTTTTCTTTGCCCTTACCTTTCAATATCCTAAGCTCTGCCCTTGCAATAGCCAAGTCTCCCTCTTCTATGTTCTTGTTGATAACCGAACCTCCCGCAATGTAGGAGTAATCGCCAAGGGTGATGGGTGCAATTATGAGGGAGTTGCTACCTATGAATGTATTCTGACCTACCTTACTCTGGTGCTTTTGCTTTCCGTCGTAGTTGGCAAAAACCACTCCCGCCCCTATGTTGGTGCGATCCCCTATTTGGGCATCACCTATGTATGCCAAATGCTTAGCATTTACATGGCTACCAATTTCGGAGGCTTTAACCTCCACAAAGTTCCCTATGTGGGAGCCTTCCCCTATCACGGAATGATTTCTGAGATGGGCAAAGGGTCCCACAATGGCACCGCTCTTGATGTGAGAATCTCTGATAATGCTGTAGGGCTCTATAACCGCGCCCTCTTCCACCACTGAGTTTTCTATGACGCTTCCCCTACCTATACGCACCCCTTTGCCTATTTTTGTGTTTCCTTTTAGGGCTACGCCCGGCTCTATTTCCACCTCCCCCTCAAGCACCACAGAGGGCTCTATCCAGACGGTTTCTGGCTGATGAATAGTGTTGCCTTCTAATGCAAGCCTTTCTAAGATCCTCAGTCTTATCACGTTTTCTGCTATGGCAAGCTCCCATCGGTCGTTGACACCCATAACCTCCGCCTGATCCTCCGCCATAAAGCTCCTAACCACATAACCTTTTTTGTGCATTAAGGCTATTGCCTCTGTTAGGTATAGCTCTCCACTCTTTGGGCTAGGCTGGATGGAAAAGATAACATCCAAAAGATGAGGGCAGTAAAAGAAATACACACCGCCGTTTATCTCCCTGATTTGCTTTTCTTCAATGGTAGCATCCTTTTCCTCCACTATTTTTATCACATTCCCGCCCTGGTCCTTTACAACCCTGCCATAGCCCGTTGGGTCTGGAAGAAAGCCCGACAGTAGCAGGGCACTTAATTTTATGTTCTCGTATTCCTCCACCAACTGTATGTATCTTTGCATGTTCTTTATGGTTTGAGACTTTACCAAAGGGCTGTCGCCGTTTATCACCAAAAGGTAATCATGGTAATCCCTCCAAAAGTCCAGGGCGGAGATCACTGCGTCTGCGGTGCCACCCTTTGGGTTTCCCTGATGAAAGAAAAAGACCCCATCCTCTCCCTCAAAGACCTTTTTTACCTCCTCCGCCTGATGACCAACCACCACGCCAATTTCCCGAATGCTCAACTCCCTCAAAGTGCGTAGCACATACCATAGCATGGGCTTGCCAAGGATGGTGTGCAGAACCTTTGCCCTTTGGCTTTTGAACCTACTCCCCAACCCTGCCGCAAGGATCAACGCTCGCATGGAAAAATTATAAGCTCAAGACAGCTCAAGCATCCTCTCTAAGGGTCTTCTTGCCTTGGCTATTATTTCCTCGTCCAGCACCACTTCGTTTATTTCCTCCTTTAGGGTTTTGTAAACCAAGGGCAGTGTGATAGCCTTCATGGTGCAACAATACACAGTTCCGCAGTAGTTCATAGATTGGGGGAATATATACTCCTTGTTAGGGTTTTTCTTGATAAGGGTATGCTTTAGTCCCACCTCGGTGATAACGATAACCCGGTCAGAATCGCAGGTGGTGGCGTAGTTTATGATCTGGGAGGTGGAGCCCACAAAGTCTGCTATTTCAATGACTTTGGGGTGGCACTCGGGATGCACCGCTACTTTAGCATCTGGGAACTCTTGCTTTAGCCTTTCCAACTCTTTGGCGGTAAATTCAAAGTGTGGAGGACAAAAACCCTGCCATATAACAAACTCCTTATCGGGCACATGTTTTTTTACCCAATTGCCCAAAGCTTGGTCTGGGATGAATATGACCTTTTTGCTCTGCAACTTTTGGACAACCTTTATTGCGTTAGCGGAGGTGACGCACACGTCGGACACCGCCTTTACGTCTGCGGAGGTATTCACATAAGCTACCACCTCGCCGTCGGGATGCTGTTCTTTTAGCTTTAAAACCTGCCCGGGTCTTATCATGTCTGCCATAGGACAACCTGATTCGGGGTTTGGGTGTAGCACCTTCTTTGTAGGGTTCAAGATCTTTGCGGTCTCGCACATAAACCTAACTCCGCAGAAAAGGATAATGTCTGCATCCGTTTGGCTTGCTTT
>DAIUER010000064.1:0-4918 GCA_036845005.1 Thermocrinis sp. | reverse complement strand
GTAGCCCTGGATTATGACTGGGGATGTGGGTCTTGGCAGGGGGTTCCCGCTGGCGTCAAAAAGCGGGACTGACCTAAAGTTGAAGGTTATAGTCCATTCCGTGGTCGTTCCAACGCATCTGTCCACTTGCGCACAGCAAACCGTTCTAAAATCCCCACCGTCGCAGGGTGTTCCCACGGGCACATCCGCACAGGTTTGGCAACCGGCTTCTCCTGCGTCGCACCTTCCGTTGCCGTCTGCATCTCCAACACAGGCTTTTAATGGATTGAAATCGGAAATCTGCTGTGTCTGTGTATTCACGATCGGGACTATGCCCGGGTTTACATCTGCACCCGCGGAGGAGAATATAACCGTGTTGAACTCTGCCAGGCTCCCCCCCGCATCCGAAAGACCACTGCCACCGCATCCAAAAAACCCAAAGCCTGCCATTCCAAAAAGACTTGAATAGATAACCCATTTTTTCATTGCCTTTCCTCCCTTTTCTAAATTATAGCACTTTTTTTATTCTCTTTCTGAGCATTGCAGTCAGGACAAGGGCTAACAGGGCGGTGTATAGGTCTGGGCTGGCACTGTTGCATCCACCTCCACCTCCTCCACCCCCACCAGAGCCACCGGCACTACCAGAGCCAACCACGGACCCTAAGAAAGCCTTTCCATAACCGTATATGTTATTGGGTAGAGAGCCAGTGGAGCCATCTGAAAGAGCCTGAGAGGTCAAAACCTGCTTAACATCCTGGACGCTTAAATTGGGGCTAACTTCAAGAATCAACGCAACTAACCCACTTACCACCGGTGTAGCCATAGAGGTTCCCGCTTTGGTTATGTAATCAGTGCTTCCTGCAAGTGGACCAAGCACAAAGTAGCCTGGTGCTACCACTTCTGGCTTTAACCTTCCATCCCTCGTAGGTCCTCGGGAGGAAAAATAGGCGATCTTGCCCAAATCTATAAAGCTCCTACTTGTCATGGTGCTAAACCTTGAGGTCAAGGCACCAACTGTTATAACATAGGGGGATGTTCCAGGCTCACCAACGGTTCCAAGAAAGCCACCAAGACCATCCTCCAAAAAGTAGTTTGTAAATTGACTATTTCCAAAGTTATGAGCCAAGTATAGGTCTGCGGTGGGTGATCCGCTTCTGGGTGTTAGCTTCAATGTGGTGTTGCCAGTGCACTCAAACCAAACCACGAACCTTCCATCTCCGTTTAGTGGATGGTTTGTGATAGTGTTGTAAATTTCTACATAGCATCCTCCGGAGAGATTACCGCTGGTATAGGAGCCTGGTTCTGCAGAAATACAGTTGTTGGAGCTATCACAAAACTCAACTTTAAGGGCGCCATTTTTATACCAGCCGTCTATTATATCGCCCGTGGAAGAGCTGATGCCCACAGAAACTGTAGATGCTATGCTATTGACCCTTGCGTATAACCTTCTGTTGCCCTCGTTGCCCGCTGCAGCAACAACAACAAAACCGCTTCCCGAATACTGGGCTATTGCCCTCTCCAACATGCTGGTTCCATCGTGAGGTCCAAAGTGCCCTCCAATGGACATGTTCACCACCGTGGGTCTGCCAAGGGCATTTTTCTTGTTCCTCAGATATTCCAAGCCCTGAATTATGTCTGTGTCATAAAGGTTTGTGCGCACCACAATAAGGTCTGCCTCTGGAGCAATATAACTGGCTATGCCAGCCACATGGGTGCCATGTCCATCGTAATCTTCATTGCATCTTCCTTGATTTATAAACTGTTCTATCTGTGTTTTTGTATATTCCGTGCCAGTTTCTGGCACATAAAAATAAAGAACCTTAGAAGAGCCGTCGGGCTTTCTGAAGGCAGGGTGGCACCAGTCTATGCCCGTGTCTATAACTCCTATTATTACATTTCTTCCGGTCCTTCCAGTATTAGCCGCACCCGTGCCTATGTAGTAGGCGGTGGCAGAAAGGTCCGAAAGCTGAAGGTTTTTACCAAAAGATTGGACTATAAGTCGCCAGTCGGAGGAGGCAGATACGCTAAGGCTTAAGGTTCCGTTGTTGCAAGTTAGGTTATCTATGCTTCCGGAACAGCTACCGGAGAGGGAAACAGATGCACCACCCGCTAAGATGGAGAGCCTCTGCCCACTTTGGGTGTTTATGCTAAAGCTGTAGTTTCCGGTTCCTCTTATGGCTACGGAGGAGGAGTAGGCTATGTTGTCAAGCAGTTTGAGCTTTATGGGTGGCTCTATGTATATAACCTCCGGTTTTTTTTGGAGGGTGCTAAGGGGTATTTTTTTAGTATCAACTACTTCAACTTTACCGTTTGAATACAAAACCTTTACATGTTGAGAAAAGGAAAAGGAAAAGAGTAAAAAAAGGTAAAGTATAATTCTCATTTTTTAAAGTTTCTTCCGTTCAGTTCTCTGTGGCTTTGGTGGTGCACCCTCGTTCCTAACGAGTTTCATTTTTAGCTCATGAAGCCTTCGAAAATCTCCAGCATTGTATGCTTCCTGCATCTGCTTTATTATATTTTCTCTCCAAGCCCTGTATTCCTCCTTCCACTTTTCCATAGCCTTGTATTCTGGGCTGTTTTTGTATTTCTCCAGTTTTCTCTGCCTTTCCATAAGTGCCTCTTGCCTTTTTAACATCCAGTTGTATGCCCCACCTTCTACCCTCATGTCTTTACCCTCCGCTGTATTTTTTTGGTTGGATGCTTTTTCTCCCTCCTGTGCTCCTTGTTGTAGAGAATTTGGTTGCTCACCTGTTTGAGATGCTGCCCTTTCGTTAAGGGGTCCCTGCTTAGAAGCCTGGACCATCCCTTCATCCGTCTTTTCCCCCTTTCCGATGTTGAATATCAGGAAGGCAAGCACCCCAAATAGGGCTGAAAAACCGACCATAACCTTTTTCATCGATTACCTCCTTGTTTTTAAGGTTCCCCCGGAGGGGGAACCAAGCCAAACCTCATGGAGTCCTAACCTGTAGGACTGTAATCAGGCAAGTGTTGGTAGGTCTTGTGAGGTTGGTGAAGTTGTTGGTTGCATCCTTATACCACACATGGTCAAAGTAACCACTGGGGCACTGGGCTCCAATTATCGGGCTCCTTACATTGGCAACTTTGTCAAGCTCCAATGAGATGTTTCCGCCCCTTGCAGGTGCATTGCTAAAGACCACATTGAGGGTGCTTGTATCAACCGCGCCCGTCTGTATGTTGGCGATGTATGGCGCAGAAATGACATCTGTAAAGTATACCGCCCTTATGTTCGGTGCCACACCCTCCCAGTATCCTCCGTAACTGTAACCAGCACCGTCGGAGAGCACATTGTTGTCAGATTTGATCTTGTCAAAGTTATTATACCACATACTATACCGCGGGTACGAGTTATAAACATCCCAGTATACGGGTCTGGATAGATTTCTTGTGGCGCAAGAGGATGCACCAAAGGTGCACTCTTGGAAGGTTTGATCGTCATACCAAAATATCATGCTGTTTGCTGTTGCCATAAGATAGTATGAATCGCCAGAAAGAGAAGAACCATTTACATCGTCAATTCTCCTTCCGTTATAGGTGCCAGTGCCGGACGCTTCCACCCAAGCAAATCGGTTCCGAAGTGCAGATACAGCAGCAGAAGCGCACATCAGCCTGTTGGTTCCCTCTCCTACCACTGGCTCCTGGGTTATACCACCGTAGGCGGGATTATTTTCAAAAATGAGCTCTGATATGTTGTTCACCTGGTTGCATAGACTTACTGCCGCTATTACATCGGGATTTAGTGCTACGTTGGTGGGGGCGCTAGTTCCAAGCACATGATAGAAGGAGGGACCTCCCGTCGCAGGAGTATGCGTCACCAACACGCCATTGGCAAAGGCGAGCATTAAATCATCGTTGTCAACGAGAGGGCTTGTATATCTGGGACCTACCGCGTATGAGTTGGTGGCGTCTATGAAATGGGTCCTTATGCCAAACGACGCCGGCGCTACAAAATCTATCACATACAGCCTACCATTTCCATCAAGGGCGTATCCACCTCTCCTAGGTGGGTTGTCTGTAGCTGAACCCAAGTTTATGGGGGTTGGTGGGGTGAATACCACAGAGTCTGCTCCGGAAGGAATTATTTTGAAGTATTGAATTAAGTTATTGGAGCCAGCAGTGTAGTTTATGGCAACAAATATGTTGCCGTTTCCATCCCTCATTATCTTCCCACTGCTTATGTCTGCCACTGGGTCATCTCCCGTGGATGCGTTGGTTGAGTTGGTGATCCTAATCGGAGTTCCATCGTTCAATATCACATAAACCGCGTTTGCACTACCGGAAGTGTGTCCAAGGAGTATTATGTCCGTTCCTTGAACTCTGTCTAAGAACCGCACATTGCCACTATCGATAGGCTGAATACCATTTGTAGCATCATCCCAGTCAAGAATTGTAACGTTCCCATCTTTTTTGATTATATATACATGCTCGTTTGGTCTATCCCCGTCCCCCACTACCAGGTAATCTCTGCCGGCGTATAGTAAGAATTCATCCCCAGTATTCACAGTCTGCACTATTCTTCCGTTGGAGGTGATTATATAATCAACATCACCTCCATTATCCATCACCACGAAGTTCGGTAGGAAAATGTGGAAATCAGCAGAAAATGCCAACCCCGATGTTATTGTAATGTCGGTTGTTGTGTCAGAAGAAACATCAACACCCTCGGTAACTGGATTGAGGGTGCCCGCTGTGTAAAGGTAGACGGAGTAATTAATTAAGTCGTAGAGCAAGACAGATTTGTCGGAAAATTCGTGATAATAATCAAGAAGGTTGTCTCCGGGGAGCTTGTCTGATGACCAGCTTACTGTCCCGTCGCTCTTAATAGTTCCCTCAAAAAGTCCTACGATTGCACCCGGACTGCTTATGCCCCTAGCTGCCAGGACCAGCACTTTAGCTACATCGCTTGCTGGTGGTGGTGGTG
>DAIUER010000063.1:0-4956 GCA_036845005.1 Thermocrinis sp. | reverse complement strand
GAGGGCTTATCTTCAACGTGAAGGGTAAAGACCTTCTGTGGTTGGACAAGAGAAACAAAAACCTTTCCCCCGAGGACGAAAAAGCCCTAAAGAAGCTGGGTTTGAAGGCGGAGCCCTTCAGAGAAGTAAAGTTCTATGTGCCTCCTTATGAAGGAAATCCAACGGTCCCAGATGCGGAACGTCAGGATGAGAAGGTTGTTCCCTTCTTTTGGAGTATGAGGGAGTTTGCGGAGGAGGGGCTGATTAGGTTCATGTTTGTGGAGGAGGACGAATCAAAGTCTCAGGTGCCCTACCTTGTGGAGAGGGTCGCCAACAAGCTGTACTATCTGGCAAGAAACAGCCCGGAGAGTAGGCTTCTGGATGATCACGCACAGGACATAGAATCCCTTGAGGACCTTGAGAAGAGGTTTAGCGAAGCTATAGAGCAGGCTGAGGGAAAGGAAAAGAGTCTGTTCAAGGAGTGGTTTGGGGATGCTTCCTTGCAAACTGCCCGAGCCTTCTTACGCAGGTTCTCAAGGGCAAGCAGGCAAATAAAAAGGTTCATCCAACCAAACATGTCAAGCCCTATAAACTGGGAAGAAAACAGGCTCTCTGTAATAGACATAAGCGGGCTACATCACATAGCCCAGATGTTTGTGGTGGGTGCGGTGCTAAAAAGGCTCTTTGAAGAAAAGGAAAAGAGGTCCAACCCATACCCTAAAGTTTTTGTTCTTCTGGACGAACTTAATAAATACGCACCAAAGGAAGGCTGGAGCCCCATAAAGGATGTGATCTTGGACATTGCGGAGAGGGGAAGAAGTTTGGGGGTGATACTGATCGGTGCCCAACAGACCGCCAGCGAAATAGAGAAGAGAATACTGGCAAACTCCGCCATAAAGGTGGTGGGGCGGATGGACAGTAGCGAGCTACTCAGCAAAGAGTATGAATTTTTGGTGGGAAACTTTCGCCAGAGGGCTCTTATGCTAAAAAAGGGCACCATGATCCTCTATCAACCCGACATACCCTCTCCGTTGATGTTAAAATTTCCCAAGCCTCCCTGGGCAACCAGAAGGCAGGAGGTGGAGGAGGAAATTCATGTTCCTGAGGATTTTAATAACTTTTAGCCTCTTAGTTTGGTTCTCCTTTGGCGTGCAAGTAGCCTACAGAGAAGGAAACTATCCGGACAAGCAGCGCATAGTTTTGCAGTTTGAAAGAAGTGTGGAATACAGAGTTCTGCTTTTGGACAATCCAAAGCGCATTGTGGTGGATGTTATGGAAAGGGTAGAGGCTCCCAAAAACATAAAGGCGAGGGTAGGACATCATCCTTGGGGCACTCGCTTTGTTTTTGATATGGATTATTCCGAGGTAAAAGCCTTTTCTTTGGAAACACCCTTTAGGATAGTGCTGGATGTTTATAAGGCAACCGCAAACCCACCGCAGGAGGACCCCCTCCTTGCCATCCTTGACCCCACTGTCCTAAGGATTATAGGCTATCAGGAGTTTAAAGGAGAAAGGGAAAGGGTGATATCCGAAAGGAGTAAAAGGCAGGTAATCACTCAAAAGCGGGTGGTGGTTTTGGATGCGGGACACGGCGGACACGACCCTGGGGCAATAGGCTTTAAAGGGATAAAGGAAAAAGATATAAACCTTGCCATAGTGCTTAAACTGGCAAAGCTCCTTGAGGAGGATGGAAGGTTCAGGGTTGTCCTTACCAGAAGGGATGACAGCTTTGTGCCACTCCAGGAGAGGGCAAACATAGCCCTTCGGAACAGGGCAGACCTTTTTGTTAGCATTCACGCCAACGCCTCACCAAAGGGCATTTCAGAGCACGCCAAGGGCACCCTTGTGTTTGCCATATCCTCCGAAGCTGCCCAAAGGAAAAAGCAAGCAATAGTTCATAACGACCAGTATGCCAAGCTGACCCTTGGCACTGCGGATATTCCTCACAACGTGAGGAGGGTGATGGCGGATTTGGCGATGGATGTAACTCTGTATGACAGCGTCCAGTTTGGCAATGTGGTTGCTAGAAACCTAAAAAAATACTTAGACAGGCATGTGGAGTTTAAAGGCATTCAGAGGGCTGGCTTTGCGGTTTTAAAAACCCCCGGCATACCCTCCCTTTTGGTGGAGGTGGGCTTTATAACAAACCCCCAAGAAGCCCTTTTGATGGCACAGGAGGACTTCCAATACACCTTTGCAAGAGCCTTATATTCTGCAATCGTAGAATATTTCTTCCCCGGTAGCGTCAAGGAAGCCCGAAGAGCTTATGAAGCTGAGGCAAAACTCTCACAGTAAAACCAAGCTCAGAGAGCTCCCTCTGAAGCCCAAGCGCCCTCTCAAAAAAGACAGCTTTGTTTCCTTCCGGCTGGAGGATAACCTTACCTTCCTCAAGGAAATTCCTAAACTGAGCCTTCAGCAGAACTTCTATGCTTAATACATCATCCACCACAAACTTTAGCTCTTTGGCGTTTTGCAAAATTTTGGGATGGACAAACCAGTGGGCAGACCACTTGGGAGAGCAGGTTATATGAAGGTTTTCCACCCTTTCCAAACCTTCCTGCCAAAGGGTGCCGTTGGTCTCAATCTGCACAGAGTAGTCTCTTTGCACAAGCTTTCTAACCAGCGTAGTCAGCCCCTCCTGGGCGAAGGGCTCACCGCCCGTGATGACCACATGCCTGATCTTATACTCGGAGACCTTATCCAGAATTTGTTCCACCTTAAGGTTTGCACCACCCTCAGAGAAGGAGAGGGCTGAAGGTTGGTCGCACCAAGGACATCTAAGGTTGCAACCCTGAAGTCTGATAAAGACAGCGGGTAGTCCTATCAACAGACCCTCTCCTTGTATGGAGGGATATATTTCATTTACCTTTAAAGTGATGGTTTCTCTAACCTGACCTCGTAGCATTCTATTACATCACCCACCTTTACATCGTTGTAATCTTTGAGCTTTATACCACATTCAAAGCCCCTTGCCACCTCTTGCACATCCTCCTTGAACCTCTTTAGTCCCTCTATCTTGCCCGTGTATATTACTACGCCGTCTCTTATAAGCCTGGCGTTGGCGTTGCGCACCATCTTACCATCCAACACATAACATCCAGCCACCGTGCCCACACCTTTGATCTTGAATGTAGCCCTAACCTCCGCAGAGCCAAGCACCACTTCCTTTTGGACGGGCTTTAGCATACCCCTGAGGGCGTTTTTAACATCCTCTATGGCTTCGTATATGATGCTGTACAGTTTTATATCTACCTTTTCCCTCTCTGCGGTTTCCTTTGCCTTTAGGTCTGGGCGTGTGTTGAAGCCTATTATGATGGCTTGGCTTGCCTTGGCAAGCATCACATCGTTTTCTGTGATGCCACCCACCGCACCGTGAAGGATCCTTACGGACACCTCCGGTGTAGAAAGCTCCGTTAGGGCTTTTTTTAGGGCTTCCAAGGAGCCCACCGTGTCGGTCTTTAGAATGAGCTTTAGTTCCTTTAGCTCTCCCTCCTCTATCTTCTTAAACACCTCCTCTAACATGAGACCCTTTGAAAGCTTCTCCTGCTGTTCTTTCTTCCGCCTCCTAATTTCTGCGATTTGCCTCGCCTTTCTCTCGTCTTCTACCACCATAAAGGTATCTCCCGCCATGGGCAGTTCTTCAAAGCCAAGAACCTCCACTGGTGTGGAAGGTCCTGCGGAGTTTAACTTTCTGCCCTTGTCGTCAAACATAGCCCTTATTTTGCCGTAGGTGGTGCCGGCTACCACAGGGTCTCCAACTCTTAAGGTTCCCTCCTGCACAAGGAGGGTGGCGGTAGGACCCCTTTGCTTGTCTAACTTTGATTCTATAACCGTTCCCTTGGCTGGACCCTCTACCCTTGCCTTGAGTTCCAAAAGTTCCGCCACAAGGAGAATATACTCCAACAGACTTTCCACATTCTGTCCTGTCTTGGCAGACACATCCACAAAAATGGTATCTCCACCCCACTCCTCTGGGATAAGCCCAAGCTCGGATAGCTCCCTTCTGACCCTCTGCGGGTCCGCGCCGGGCTTGTCTATCTTATTGACCGCCACTATGATGGGAACATTGAAAGCCTTTGCGTGGTTTATTGCCTCCACCGTTTGGGGCATAACTCCATCGTCAGCAGCCACCACCAAAACCGCAATGTCCGTCACCTGCGAGCCCCTTGCCCTCAGGGATGTAAAGGCTTCGTGTCCGGGGGTATCCAAGAAGGTGATCTTCCTACCATCTGGCAACTGGACCACAGATGCACCTATGTGCTGGGTTATTCCACCCTTTTCCCTCTGTGCTACATTGGTCTTTCTTATTGCGTCCAGAAGGGTGGTTTTTCCGTGATCCACATGTCCCATTACCACCACTATGGGAGGTCTTGGCAGTTTTTCCCAATGGTCTGGGATCTCTTCCTCTAAAACCTCCTCCTCCTTTTTGACCTCCGCCAAAAAGCCCAAGGCTTCTGCCACTTGAAGGGCAACCTCTGAGGGCACCGTTTGATTTATGGTAGCAAGAACACCCCTCTTCAAAAGCTCCGCCATGACCACATTGGGTGGGACCCTCAAAAGCTCTGCCAGTTCCCTAACCGTAATGATCTCGGGTATTTGGACGATCTTTATTTCCTCCTCTTGCTCCTCTTTTTTCTTCTTTTCAACCTGCTTTTCCAACTTTTTCAAAATTTGCTCTTCCTCTTTTTTGGCTTTCTTTTCTTCCTTGACTTCCACCTTTGGTGGCGGGGGTGGGCTTGGTGGCTTTGGTGCTGGCTGGACTACCGCCTGAGGCACAGGCTTTGGTTTATGCACAGGTTTTTCTTCTTTTTTGGGAAAAGGTTTTTCTTGCCTTTTGAAGGTTTCTTTTTTTCTTTCCTCCTCCTTGACCTTTTGTGGGGGTTTCTTTTGTTTTGGAGGTTCTTTTTCTTGAACAATTTCAACCTTTTCTTCTTTCTTTTTTTCTTTTTCTTCTTTCTTTTCTTCTTTTATTTCTTG
>DAIUER010000062.1:0-4996 GCA_036845005.1 Thermocrinis sp. | reverse complement strand
CACAGCCCTCAGCAGGTTGCCCGGCTTGTTTATGTTGAGCACCAAAATGGGAATTTTGTTTTCCATACACAGGGTAAGGGCGGTATGGTCCATAACCCTGATCCCTCTGTTTATGGTCTCCAAGTAGGATATCTCGTCTATGAACTCCGCCCGCGGATTTTTTACTGGGTCCTCGGTGTATATGCCATCCACCTTTGTCCCCTTTATGAAAAGCTGGGCAGATATTTCCGCAGCCCTGAGGGCACCCGCAGTATCGGTGGAGAAAAAGGGATTTCCTGTGCCCGCAGCGAAGATCACCACCCTGCCCTTTTCCAGATGCCTTATTGCCCTTCGTCTTATGTATGGTTCCGCCACCTGACGCATTTCTATGGCAGAGAGCACTCGGGTAGGAATTCCCCTCAGCTTTTCCAGGGCAGATTGAAGGGCTAACGCGTTTATTACTGTTGCCAGCATACCCATATAGTCCCCTGTAGCCCTGTCTATGCCTATTTCCAAGCCCGTGATGCCTCTGAATATGTTCCCCCCACCAATAACCACCGCCAACTGGACGCCCTCATCCACCAAGCTCTTTATCTCTGCGGTTATATACTCCAAAAAGTTTGGGTCAATGCCGTAGCCCTGGTCCCCCGCAAAGGCTTCTCCGGAGAGCTTTAAAAGGACCCGCTTGTATCGGACTTCCATCAGGCGGAGCCCACCTCAAACCTGACAAACCTAACCACCTCAAAGTTTAGTCCGCCCTCAGAGATATACTGCTTAACGGATTTTTTCTCATCCTTTATAAAGGGCTGTTCCAAAAGCACCTTATCTTGGTAAAACCTCTTTAGCTTACCCTCCACGATCCTGTCTATCATGTGCTCCGGCTTGCCCTCTTGACGGGTCTGCTCTGCCAGTATTCTCTTCTCCCTTTCCAAAACCTCCGAGGGAATGGCTTCTACGCTGACGAACTCTGGCTTCATAGCTGCAATCTGAAGGACAATGTCTTGGGCTAACCTGAGCACATCATCTGAGATCCTATCCGCCTTGTATTCCATCAAAACGCCCACCCTACCTATACCGTGCACATAGGCATGCACATAACCCTCTGCGTCAAACCTTGCCCACCGGCTGAGCTTTATGTTCTCCCCGATCCGGGCTATGGCAGACTTAACAAGGTCTTCCACCTTTTGGATGCTGTCTGCGTAATAAGGTTGCTGGGCTATATCTTCAAAGCTACCAAACTTGTTGGCATTTTCTTCAAGGCTTGCGATGTGCTTTGCCAAGTTCAAAGAGAGCTCCACAAACTGCTCGTTCTTTGCCACAAAGTCCGTCTCGCAGTTCAGCTCCAATATAACACCTACCTTTCTGTCCTCAGAGACATAAGTCTGAACTATGCCCTCCTTTGTTTCTCTGCCCGCCTTCTTTTCCGCCTTGGCAAGCCCCCTGATCCTTAGGATCTCCTTAGCTTTTTCTATGTCCCCTTGGGCTTCTTCCAGAGCCTTTTTACATTCCAACATACCAGCACCGGTCATTTCTCTAAGTTGTTTTACAAGCTCTGCGCTTATCATCTTGACCTCCTTGAAAGGATTATTTTATCACCACTTTAACGATCTTAGTTTCCCACCTCTTCTGCACCTTGTTTAAAGGCAACTCTTCCTCCCTCAGTCTATCATAGAAAACGCTACCCTCTTGGGTTATCAGCATAAGGTCTAAGGACTGCCCCTCCCCTAAGGGCAGAACATCCACAAGTCTCTCTCTGGTGAGAATAGATAAACCCCTGCTACCCCTTGATTTCTTTGGAACATGTTCAGAGGCTACTTTTTGCACTGTTCCCCCTTCTGTTATTACCAACAGGAACTTTTCCCCTCTTAGAACCCTAATACCCACCACCTTGTCGCCTTTGTCTAACTTTATGCCCACCACTCCCTTGGAGCCGATGGTGGCGGGTGAAATCTCCGCCACAGGGAACCTTAGCATTTTCCCCATCTTAGTAAAGATCAGGAGGTCCCCCTCCTCCGGAGACTGCAGGACCTTTACCACATCCCCTTGGTCCTCCGTCAGCTTGATGATGTTGGTTCCCTGGGCTTTGTATTCAAAATCCACCAAGGGTATCTTTTTCACATAACCCTCAGAGGTTGCCAAGAGCAGTCTGTCCGCTGCCTGAGACCTAACAAAAGCACCCACAAGACGCTCTTGGGCTTCCTTAAAGGAGACCTTACTCCCCTGAAGGGCTTGAAGCCCAGCCGCCCAATAGACCCTTCCCCTGGTTGAAACCATAAATAACCCATCATCAAAGGGCACATCCAAAATATTGACCACCTCTCCCTCTTCTATCTCCGTTAAAGGCATAACCTTACCGTCAGAAAAAACAACCACCGTTATACTGCCCGTCCTTTGCTCATCCCCCACACCTTCCACAAAGGTTTTCCTAACCGCAGGAAAACTTTCAGATAGCTTGGAGGTTTCCTCTATAAAGACCTTGACCTTCTCCTCTTCGCTTTCCACCAACCTTGTGTAGTAATCTATCTTCTCTAAAAGTTCTCTTTCCTCCTCCTCAAGCTTTTGCCTTTCCAAAGAAGTCAGTCTTTGGAGCCTCAGGTCCAAAACTGCGTTCGCCTGGGCTTCTGTCAAAGAGTACTTTTTGATGAGTTTTTCCCTTGCCTCCTGCGTGTCCTTGGAGCTTCTGATGTCTTGGATCACCTGGTCCAAGTGGGAAAGGGCTATCAAAAGTCCCTTTACTATATGAAGCCTTTCCTCAGCCTTTTTGAGATAATACTTGGACCTTCTGTGAATGACCTCCAAGCGGTGGCGAAAGAATTCGTAGAGCAATGTCTTTATGCCTACCTGCTTTGGCTCTCCGTTTATTAGCACCACAAAATTTATTGGAAAGTTCCTCCTCAGTTGTGTGTATTTGTATAGCTTTTCCAAAACCTTTGAACCGTCCGCATCCCTTTTTAGCTCCACCACGATCCTTAGCCCTTCTTTGTCCGACTCGTCCCTTATGTCCGAAATTTCCTTCAGCCTTCCCTCCCGGGCAAGCTCCGCCATCCTTTTTATAAGCTCCGCCTTATTGACCTGATAGGGAATTTCCGTTATGACGATTTGCTCTCTGCCACCGGAGAGCTTTTCCACGTGCGCCTTTGCCCTTATTCTAACTTGACCTCTACCCTTTTCGTAAAACTCTATGAGCTCATCGTAATTTTCCACCACACCCCCCGTAGGAAAGTCTGGTCCTTTTATGTATTTCATTATCTCCTTTGTCTCTATATCTGGGTTTTTGGCGAGCTCTATCAGGGCAGTGCAGACTTCCTTCAGGTTATGAGGAGGGACAGAGGTGGCAAGCCCTACCGCTATGCCCGAGACACCGTTGCACAAAAGGTTGGGAAACTTAGAGGGAAGGACAGTAGGCTCAAGGGTAGAGCCGTCAAAGTTGGGAACAAAATCCACCGTGTCCTTGTCTATGTCTTCCAACATAAGGACCGCATACTTAGAGAGCTTGGCTTCTGTGTATCTCATGGCGGCGGGTGGGTCTCCGTCTATAGAGCCAAAGTTCCCCTGCCCAACAATGAGCGGATAGTTCATCACAAAGTCCTGAGCCATTCTGACTAGGGTCTCATAAACTGCCTGGTCTCCGTGAGGGTGGAAATAACCAAGAACCGCACCCACGATCCTTGCACTTTTCACAAAGCCCTTGTCGGGTGTTAGCCCCATATCGTGCATAGCATAGAGTATCCTTCTCTGAACAGGCTTTAGCCCATCCCTAACATCAGGAATAGCCCTCCCCACGATAACAGACATTGCGTAGTCTATGTAGGACTGTTTGACCTCTTCCTCTATGGGAACCTCTAAGATTTCCACAAAGTAGTATTATAACCCAAGATGAGACCTTACCGCAAAGGGCTAAGGCTTGGAACACAATATCCTTATGGCTTATATTTAAAACCTATGGAACAAAAAATCCAAAGCCTAAAAGATCTATACGAAAAGGATTTTTATCTGTGGGTAATGGAGAACCTCAAGCTTCTCAAAAACAAAGAGTATGACCTTGTGGATTGGGAGAACCTGTTGGAGGAGATAGAGGATATGGGGCAAAGGCACTATGATGCTATGGTTAGCTATATGGCGGTAATTATGGAGCATCTGTATAAGTGGGAGAATTTCAGGTATAGTCAGGATATGGGACACGATTGGATAGAAACTATTTATACTCACAGGAGAAAGGTAGCAAGAATTTTTAGAAAGCACCCATCCTTGAGAGTAAAGGCTCAGGGGAGAGAGGTCCTACAAGAAGCATGGGAAGAGGGAGTTCATGCGTTAATAGATTGGTTTAAGCTTCCACGAAACAAAGCGTTGGTTCAGTTCTATTTCAAAGGAGGAGTTCCAACAGAAAAAGATTTTCCACAAGAATGTCCTTATAGCTTTAAACAAATCATGGAATACGAACCATGGCTTGAAGAGTGAGGTTTATATTTAAACCCATGAGGCAAACGACCCAAAGCCTAAAGGAACTTTATGAAAAGGACTTTTATCTGTGGATGCAGGAAAATCTCAGACTTCTCAAAAACAGAGAATATGGTCTTGTAGATTGGGAGAACCTTCTGGAGGAGATAGAGGATATGGGAAAAAGCTTGCGTAAGAGTGTGAGGAGTTATATGGCGGTTATTATGGAACATCTTTGCAAATGGGAACACTTTAAATATAGTCCTGATATGGGAATGGATTGGATTGACAGTATAAACATTGCAAGAGAAGAAATAGAAGAAATATTCAAAGAAAGTCCATCTTTAAAGGAAAAGGCGCAGGAGTGGGAGTTTCTACAGTCCGCTTGGGAATCTGCTATTTCACGTCTTGTTAGCTGGTTTGAAAACCCTAAAAACGCATTGTTAGTCAAAGCCTATCTCAAGGGCAAACTGCCAACAAAGAAGGATTTTCCACAGGAGTGCCCTTATAACTTTGAACAAATCATGGAATACAAGCCTTGGGTTAGAGAATTTATGGAGAGAGAGCCTAAAGAGCAAGA
>DAIUER010000061.1:0-5004 GCA_036845005.1 Thermocrinis sp. | reverse complement strand
CCCTCTTTAACGCCCTTTTGCAGTCTGCAAAGGCACAGTCTGCCAACTATCCCTTTTGCACTATTGAACCCAACGTGGGCGTGGTAGAGGTGCCAGACCAAAGGCTCTATCACATAGCCCAAAAGGAGAGGTCAAGAAAGATCACACCTACCTTCATAGAATTCTGGGACATTGCGGGCTTGGTAAGAAACGCCAGCAAAGGAGAGGGTCTGGGTAATCAGTTTTTGGCAAACATCCGAGAGGTGGATGCCATAGTTCAGGTTCTGAGATGCTTTGAGGACCCGGATGTGGTTCATGTGGAGGGAGAGGTTGACCCGATAAGGGACGCCCAGATTATAGACTTGGAGCTTATAGCCAAAGACCTGGAGACGGTGGAAAGGAGGTTAGAAAAGGTTCAAAAGATGGCAAGGCTTGGAGACAAAAAGGTAAAAGAGGAGCTTGAACATTTGGAAAAGATAAAGGCGGTCCTTGACAGAATGGAGCCTCTGAGGAGGCACAAACAAGAACTTGGAGAGGAAACCATAGAGTATGCAAAGAAGACTCTGTTTTTGCTTTCTATTAAGCCCACCATGTACGTTGCCAACGTGGGAGAAGAAGACTTGCCAGAGGGCAATGAGTGGTCCGAAAGGGTAAAGACTTACGCAGAGGAAGAATCTGCACCGGTGGTAGTTATGTGCGCTAAGCTTGAGGCAGATTTGATCGGATTAGAAGGTCAAGAAAAGCTTGAGCTTTTGAAGGCTTACGGGCTTGAAGAACCGGGATTAAATAAACTAATAAGGGAGGGCTACCGTCTGCTTGGACTTATAACCTTCTTTACTGCCGGCGAAAAGGAAAGCAGGGCTTGGACCATCAAAAAGGGCACAAAGGCACCACAAGCGGCGGGCAAGATACACTCGGATATGGAAAGGGGCTTCATAGCGGCGGAGGTCATCAACTACGAAGAATACAAAAACCTCCCATCCTTGAGCAAGGCAAAGGAGCTGGGTCTGGTAAGGCTGGAGGGCAAAGATTACATGGTTCAAGACGGAGACATAATGTACTTTAGGTTCAATGTGTGAAAATCTCAAGGATTTTGTTTATGGTCCTTTGGGTGGAAAACTTTTCCCAGTATAGCTTCTGGGAGTTTTGGGAGAAGGTTTCCCAGTTTTCCAAAGCCAAGGAGAGCTTTTCCTTAAGTGCCTCTGGGTTTCCCCTTTCAAAGAGGTAGCCGTTGAAACCTTCTATTACCGCCTCCTTTTGCCCTCCCGAGTCGGAAACCACCAAGGCACAGCTGCTGATTAGCGCCTCAAGGGCAACCCTTGGGAAGGCTTCCTCTCCCTTTGATGGAACAACGCATACATGGGCTTGGGCGTAGTATTTTTCCACCTCTGGGGTATAGCCCACAAAGAGAAAGCCTTCCCGATAGCCTTGGACCATAGCCTTCAAATCCGCCTCCACCCTTCCACTGCCCACAAAGATGCATTCAATGGGGTAGCCCTTTTTTAAAAGTTCCAAACAAGCCCTTGCCAAGTCAAAGACGCCCTTTCCTTCATCCAGCTTGCCCACGAAGAGAACCTTTAGCCTGCCGTTCTTTGGCTTTTGAGTAGCTTTGAACCTGTCCTCTTCTATGATGTTATAAACCACCTCCACCTTTTGCGGTGGCACGCCTTCCCTTATCAAGTTCTGCTTAACATGTTGGCTTACCGCCAAAAATTTATCCACAAAGGGAAAGACAAACTTCCGGACCGTCCACTCTCTCATACGTGACATGTGCCTGAAGAAAAAAACTTTACTACCCGCCAACTTTCCACAGTAGAGAACATCTGGATACTCCTTTCCATTGTTGGCTACCACAATATCCGGCTTTTCTGAACTTATTGTCCTATACAGCTTTACCATACTCAGCAGTGTTAGGCTGTGGGGAAAGGGTATGTAAAGCTTTCTTACAAAGTCCGTATTTTGATCCACAAAACTGCCCTTGGCACATATTAGGGTTATGTCAAAGAAATCCTTCAGATGTTTTAACATACTTACGGTGTGGAGTTCTGTGCCCCCAAAGTTTGGGTTCGGATTGCGGTTAACCCAAAAAACCCTCAATCTTCCTCGTAATCCAACTGGTTATAAACCGCAAAGATGTTGGCGTTGTAAAATTCATTATACATTTTGTAGTCCTTGAAAGGATTTTCCGCCAGTGCTTGCCTTATCTCGTCTATGCTTTTGCCCTCTTCCTTCATCTTTTTTACCCTTTCCCTGAGAAAGGTAAGATAGTTCAAAGTGTCATCTATGGCATCCTTTTTGAGGGGTTCATTGTGCCCAGCCAGGATAACCTGTATATCCATGCCTTTGAGCATCTGAAGCGCCTTTATCCATCCCCCTACACTGGCGTTCCTATCCCCTGCAAAAATGATCCTTTTGTAGCTAACCAGATCTCCCGCAAAGAGAACCCTTTCCTTTGGCATATAAACCACAAGGTCGTTGTTAGTATGGGCACTGTGTTTAAGGGGGATCAGCTTAAAGGTGTATTCTCCCACCTTTAGTTCCGTATCTTCCTTTACCACTATATCTGGTGGCACCAACACCACACTGTCAAAGAGACCCTTGAAAATCTGCTTGGCACCATCCAGAGACATCTGGGTTTGACCAGATTTGTATTCCTCCATCAAAACATGGTGGGCTATTATCTTTGCTCCAAGTTCTTTGTAGGTTTTTGCACCATACCAATGGTCTGGATGGTAGTGGGTTATTATGGCGTACTTTATGGGTGCCCTTTTGACCCTGTATAGGTTCTCCACAAACTCCTTTGAAAGCTCAGGAGTAGACAGCGCATCCACTACCACCCATCCTTCTTTGGTTAGCACTGCAAATGCGTTGGACATGAACCCCCTGTTTTCCAAAGAGGGCAGTGCATCCACACCTCTAACCATGTAGATGTTCCCCGAGACCCTTTTTAGCTTCATCTCGGGAGCAAAGGCAAAGGCAATCACCACAAAGAGCAGAATAAGTTTAAAGAACTTATACATTTTTTACCTCTTCATAAAGGTTGTTTTTTTCATGCAGTTCTACGCCTGCATCCAGCAAAACCTGAAACAGGGAGTTGCTCCTTTCCACCTCAAGGATCTTCCCATCTACGTTTATACTAACTACAGATTTCATGCACTTTGCTCCTTATAAGTTAATATTATTAACTACTTCTAACTTCCCATACCACTTTTTGTCCCCTTTTCATAAGCTCCTCCACCACCTGTACTGCAGACTCAAAATCAAAGACCTCTCCTCCGAAGCCCTTTGCAAATTTCTCTGCGTCTTCTTTATTGCCAAAGGCTATGGCGGAGGGACTACAGCAGGGCACCGCCGAAGAATCTACCACATACCAGGCGGAAAAGCAGTTAATTGGGTTGCCCGATATAAAGTCTCGGGTCATGCAGGACTGGACCTCGTTGCCCTGAAGTTCCTTAAAGAGAAGAAGCCCACAGTGGGCACAGCAGGCACATACCGTTTTACCCCTAAGCCTATACACAAACTCCAACCGTTTGTCGGATGCCTTCCCACAGTAAGCACATACGCCCATCTCCTGAACCTGCTTTTCCTCTTCCTTTTTCAAAAGGAGTTCGCCGTGTCTTCTTACGATCTTTCCTTCCCTCTCCAACTCCCTAACATCCCTGTATATGGTCATGAGGGAAACGCCAAAGTGCTCCGCAAGGTTTTTAACATTGTTGTATCCCTTTGCTATGAGTTCAAGTATCTGTTCTTTCCTGTCCATTTTGCATTATAAATTTAACACCCTCCGTATAAACTTTTCAACTCCCACGCTTGCCTTTTCCCTTATAACTATGTCCGCTATCTCGGATATGGGAGTGCTCTCTGTGTTTATCTCTACCACCTTGGCACCATGCTGTTTTGCCACAAAGGGAAGAAGTCCTGCCGGATAGACAACCCCCGAGGTTCCTACCACCAAAAACACTTCGCAGGACCTTGTCAAACGCTCAGCCTCCTCCAAAGCATCCAACGGCAAACCCTCTCCAAACCAAACTAATGCCGGCCTTAAAAGCCCATTGCAAAATTTACACTTAGGAGGGATCTCCCTTAAGGGCACCTCGTAATTCTCATATTCCTTTCCACAGCTTGTGCATCGAACCCTCCATATGTTCCCATGAAGCTCTATAACCTTCTTTGTGCCCGCCCTTTGGTGTAAGCCATCTACGTTTTGAGTAATTATTATAGCGTTTAGCTGTGCCAACAGCTTGTGGGCTCTGTTGGGCTGTGCCTTGCTTATAAGCTGTCTTCTCCAATCATACCATTCCCAAACCAGCTTGGGATTTTTCCTAAAAGCCTCCGGTGTTGCCAACTCTTCGGGCTTGAAGTTCTTCCAAAGTCCTTCCTTGCCCCTAAAGGTAGGAATACCGCTCTCCGCAGACACACCAGCCCCCGTTAAAACCACCAAGTTCATCACAAATTTAATTTTTAGCCATGATGGTCCTTTTTGCGCTTTTGCTGAGTGTTCTTTTAGCCTTTGGTAGGGATATAAAGGTAGGATTTACTGCGGTCATTACGAGGGAGGATGTAAAAACCATAAAGGACTTTTTGGACTACCTTTCAAAGAAAACGGGCTTTAGCTTTAGTCCAGTCTTTGTCAGGTTCTACGATGAAATGGATTTTTATCTTTTCAACGGAAAGGTGGATTTGGCTTACATCTGCGGTGCCCCCTATGTGGAAGGGCACAAAAAATACGGTTATTACCTCGTCGCAGTTCCACTTACCTCCGATGGTCCCTACTACTATTCCTATGTTATAACCAAAAAAGACAGACCCTACCAGTCAATCCTTGATTTTAAGGGAAAACCTTACGCCCTTTCGGACCCAAAGTCCAACTCGGGTTCCGTCGCCCCCACTTACTTTCTTCTGAAAAACGGATACTCTCCCACTGAGTTTTTTAAACCCCTGATATACACTTACTCCCATTAAGAGTCTATAATACCTCGGGTGAGAAATTATTCAAATAGCCAAGACTTCCTGAAGAAACTATAC
>DAIUER010000060.1:0-5019 GCA_036845005.1 Thermocrinis sp. | reverse complement strand
TTTCTAATGAGCCACATAAAGGGAACTTCCTTCATTATGGTGTAGTTAGCACTATCGAAGGCGGTATGGATGTTGGGTTGGTAATACATCACCAAGAATATGCCAGAAATTATCTGAACGAAGAAAGCCACCATAGCCATTATGCCAAAGGCGTAAGGAAATGTCAGAGTTTTTGGAACTTTGTAATCTACCATCTGAGACTGCCATAGTTCTGATAGCTTTGCCCTTTCGTTAAACCATCTTCCGATCATGGCTAAACCTCCTTAAGTTAGTTCCTTTACGAAACCTTCTTCTCCAATGACAAGCTTGTTGCCCTCCCTCTTTTGAGGGGGCACTTGCAATGGTCCCGGTGGAGGACCCGCAATGTTGTCGCCCCATGGCGAGTAGAACCCTCCATGACAGGGACAGTGAAACAGAGGATAGTTAAACTCTCCTTCTCCCTGTGGTTTCCAGAGTGGTACACAGCCAAGATGGGTGCATACTGCCACAAGGGCGTAGGCGTCTTGCCCTTGCAATAGCTTTGTGTTTTGGTCGTTTGCCCTCTTCCCATTCCACTGAAAGCCCTGTGGCAGTTTGACCACAAAGACAGGTTTGCCCTTCCAAGAAGCAACCCTAACCTGAAGGTCTGGAATCTGAGAAACATCCACCTCCACTCTGCCTCCTGCCAAGGAAGCTTGGCTGGGAGAAAGCACCTTAACTATAGGGTAGAAAACACCTATTGCCCCCAGAACACCCAAGCCCCCCACCGCAACGCCTAAAAGGTCTCTCCTTGAGGCTTCCATAACACAACCTCCTTCGGTGGTATAAGAAATTAATTATAATCGCATAATCTAAAATATACAGAAAAATTATCACCTAAAGCTTTTAAAACGCCGTTTTGCGGAAAAGTGTTAGAATTATATAATTTATATCACAAACTTTTGGAGGAGGCTTATGGCAATTTTGGTGGATAAAAACACCAGGGTAGTGGTGCAAGGTATTACAGGGAAGGAAGGCTCTTTCCATGCCCTCCAATGCAAGGCTTATGGCACGCAGGTGGTGGCGGGCGTTACCCCCGGTAAGGGTGGGCAAAAGGTGGAGGACATTCCCGTCTTCAATACGGTGGAGTCTGCCGTGAAGGAAACATCTGCCAATTGCTCTTTGATCTTTGTGCCCCCAGCCTTTGCGGCGGATGCTATAGTGGAAGCCTTAGATGCGGGTATAGAACTGGTGGTCTGCATAACGGAGGGCATACCTGTAAGAGATATGCTTAAAGTGAAACACTATATGCTGAGGAACTACCCAAAGGCAAAGCTCATAGGTCCCAACTGTCCTGGAGTTATCACACCAGGAGAGGCAAAGGTGGGCATAATGCCCGGGCACATATTCAAGAGGGGCACCATAGGGATCGTTTCAAGGAGCGGAACGCTAACCTACGAGGCATCACATCAGCTTACCCGCTACGGGCTTGGGCAATCTACCGCGGTGGGTATAGGTGGAGACCCTGTGCACGGGCTATCCCACAAGGATGCGATTGCTATGTTCAACGAAGACCTAGAGACAGAGGCTATACTTATGATCGGTGAGATAGGTGGGACTGCGGAGGAGGAAGCGGCAGAGTATATAAAGCAGTTTGTAAAAAAGCCTGTTTTTGCATACATTGCCGGTATAACCGCACCACCAGGTAGAAGGATGGGACACGCTGGTGCTATAATCACCGATGGAAAGGGCACCGCCCAGGCTAAGATGTCAGCCCTAAGGGATGCGGGAGTTCATGTAATAGAAAACCCAGCCTTTATAGGAAAAACTGTGGCAGAGGTTTTGGGCAAAGGATGATTAAAAACATATTTATTTTCTAAATGTGCTATAATTTATCCACCTCAAAACTTTTAGGAGGTTAAAGTATGGCTATAAAGACAAAGGTGGACCCAGACACCTGCACCGCCTGTGAGCTCTGCTACGACAGAATTCCAGAAATTTACAAAAACAGGGGCGATGGCATTGCAGAGGTGGTTTCCCCAGGACCCGATGGATATGCCATCGTTCCCCCTGAGCTTGAGGCGGAAGTAAAAGAGGTCACCGACGAATGTCCCAGTGGCTCCATAATTACAGAGGAAGGATAATAGTTGATATAGATACCTGCACTGCTTGTGCCCTCTGCTACGAGGAGGTGCCGGAGGTATTCGCAGATAGAGGGGATGGTTTGCCCATAGTCTATATTAAGCCTTTCAAAGAGGACACCCTTCAAAGGCTACAGAAAGTGGCTCAAGACTGCCCCAGCGGGTCTATAATACTTGAGTGATAGGCTTATATTCCTCGGCACCGCAGGCGGAAGGGCAAGCGTTTTCAGACATATACGTCGTTCCGGTGGATTTTTGCTGAGGCTTTCTGACCTTTGGGTTCATACAGACCCAGGACCTGGTGCCTTTGTCTATCTCTACCAAATGGGCTTTGACCCAAGACAGATAAACTGCGTTGTTCTATCCCACATACATTTGGACCACTCTGCGGATATAAACTCTGTCATTGAGTCTGCCACCGACGGTGGAAAGAAGAAGGAAGTGGTTCTGTTTGCACCAAGGTCTGCCCTTGAAGGAGAAAACAGAGTGGTCCTTCCCTTTATAAGAAAAGAGAGGCTTGCGGGAGAGTTTATCTTAGAGGAGGGCAAAGAGTATAACTACAATGGGCTTCACATAAAGGCGGTGATGAAGCACAAACATCATCACACAGAGACTTACGCCATACTTTATAACGAGAGAATACTTTATGTTTCCTGTGCCCTCTATGAGGACCGCATGCTTGAGGCTTATCCCAAAGGGCTGGATTTAATGATAATAAACACTACCCTTTACAAAAAAACTAAGTATATAGAACACCTTACGGTTCAAGACGCAAAAAAGCTGTTAGCCCACCTAAAGCCAAAGCTTGCCATACTCACCCACTTTGGCTATGAAATACTTATGAACCACCACTTGCAGGACATAGCCTTGGAGGTGGAAAGGGAAACGGGAGTAAAAACCCTCTGCGCCTATGACGGTATGGAGGTAGAAATCTGATAGAGAAGTTTTTTCCCGGGCTGAAAAAGTGGGCGGAAGATTTTGTTATGGAACACGGATACACTGCCCTCTTTGTTCTTTCTTTCACTGAGTCTATAATCCAGCCCATACCTCCTTATCCCTTCATAACTGCCGCACCCCTTTTCAAGTTGAACCCATACACTGCCGGTTTTGTGGCTTTTATTGGCAACTTATTGGGTGCCCTCGTAGCCTTCTTTTTGGCAAAGCTTTTGGGAGAAAACTTTGTAAGAAAGATCTTTGGAGATAGGCTATACACAAAGGGGGAAGCCCTTTTCAACAGGTACGGCTTTTTTGCGGTGCTTTTAGGAGAGCCATATAAGTTAGTTTGTTGGCTTGCGGGCATCTTCAACATGCCCCTGCTTACCTTTCTTGTAGCAAGTGTGATAGCCCGTGGGGTGAGGATAGGTATTTTTGTCTTTTTTGGGGATGTTCTGAAAAGGTTTTTAAGCTAAGAATGGGTGCGGGAGGACTCGAACCCCCAACCGGGCGGTTATGAGCCGCCCGCTCTGCCATTGAGCTACGCACCCACATACCTATAATTATAATACCTTAGAGTGAAGTCTGTAAAGGAGTCTGCTTAAATATTTTCCCACCAATGTATAAAAAAGGCTTATAAAATTATAAGAGAGTTGGATGCAAAAACCGGGAAAGGCTTATAAACTTTATATACTCAGGAGGTTATGCTATGGACATAGGCGGTAGCTTTTACGATAGGAAGGCTTACAGCACCTGCTACATGTGCGCCTGTAGATGTGGTATAGAAGTATACGTTAGAAACAACAAGGTTGCATACATAAAGGGAAATGACATACACCCTACCAACAAAGGTGTTCTGTGTGCAAAGGGTTCCTCGGGCATAATGAAAGAGTACAGCCCCGCAAGGCTCAGAAAACCGCTTTTAAGGGTAGGACCCCGTGGCTCAGGACAGTTCAAGGAGATAGAGTGGGAGGAAGCCCTTCAGATTGCAACCCAATGGCTGGAAGAGGCAAGGAAGAAAGGTCCCTACAAGATCGCCTTCTTCACGGGAAGGGACCAGATGCAAGCTATAAACAGCTGGTTTTCAAGCCAGCTCGGAACCGTCAATTGGGCGGCGCACGGTGGTTTTTGCTCGGTAAATATCGCCGCAGCGGGGCTTTACTCCATAGGTGGTTCCTTCTGGGAGTTTGGAGAGGCGGACTTTGAGAACACCAAATACTTTATGATGGTGGGTGTGGCAGAAGACCACTCCTCCAACCCATTCAAACTTGGCATTCAGGAGATGAAGCGTAAAGGTGGAAAGTTTGTGGTGGTAAATCCCGTCCGTTGGGGCTACGGTGCGGTAGCCGACGAATGGGTGCCCATAAAACCGGGAACGGACGGCGCCTTCTTCCTTGGCATAATGCATGTGCTCTTTAAACACAATCTGGTAAATTGGGAGTTTTTAAAGGAATACACCAACGCACCATGGCTCGTTATTCAAGCACCCGGCACTTCAAAGGATGGTCTCTTTTACAGGAACCCAGAAGGCAAGCCCATGGTCTTTGACAAAAAGAGCCAAAGCTTTAAGCCAGCAGACCGCATCGTGCCAGAGGACTTAGACCCCGCCTTTATTGGAGAATTTACCACCCCCGAGGGCTACAAGGTCAGACCCGCCTTTGATATATTCGCAGAAAGGCTTGTGAAAGATTACTCCCCCGAAAAGGTAGAAAAGATCACTGGCATCCCCGCAAAGGATATAGAAAGGATCGCCAAAGAGATGGGCACTATAGCCCTCTACCACCCCATAGAGATTCCAATAGAATGGACCGATGTTTGGGGCAGAAAACACAAAAAGTTCATAGGAAGACCTGTCTCTTTTCACATAATGAGGGGCATAGGGTCCCACACCAACGGTTTTCAGACCGCAAGGACTGTGTTTATGCTCATGATGATGTTGGGAGTAGTGGATGTGCCCGGAGGCTTTTTGAACAAGCCCCCATACCCC
>DAIUER010000059.1:0-5089 GCA_036845005.1 Thermocrinis sp. | reverse complement strand
TCCACCCAATAACCAAGCAGTCCGTGGGTAAAGAGTTAGAGAAGGTTGGAAGGGCTCTGGAAAAAATACACAACTATGTGTATAGCATACCTGCAGAGGTCAATCAAGGTACTGCCCATCTCTTTATTGAAAACCCCCTCAAGGGTGGAGGAATTTGGGAGCTATTTTCCACCCACCCATCCACCGAAAAAAGGATAGAGAGATTGAAGGAACTGGCAAGAAAGATGGGTAAGCTTTACTGATGGAGGACAAGTTCAGTGCAGTTATTGTGGGCTCTGCCCTCGGGGACGCCATAGGTAAGTGCGTGGAAGACCTAACGGAGGAGGAAGTTCATAGCTTTTACGGCGGTCCTGTGGAGGGCTTTGTCCAGCCACACCCCCAAAGCCCCGCCTTCGGTTTTGAGCCATGGGAAGTATCCGACGAGACCACCATAAGCATCCTTTTGCTGGAGAGCATTTTGGAAAGAAAGTCCATAGACCCCTATCACTTTTTTGAGAAGCTCCTCAAATGGCGCAAAGACAAAAAGAGCCATCGCTACCCAGACCCTACCCTTTTGACCGCCATAGACCTTTTATCCTCCGGTGTTAGCTTAGAATCTGCGGATTTTTACTCCTCCTCCGTAGAGGGTGCCCTAAGAAGTGTGGTGGTGGGACTGTTTCATTTTTACAATCCTTACCTTTCTGCGGAGGGCGGAAGGCTTGTGAGCTTGATAACCCACAGGAGCAAAGAGGTTTATGATGTCTCTGGTATGCTCTCTGCCCTTATTTCCCATTTGGTGGGTGGAGGATGGAACTTGAAAGAATATTCAGAAAGGCTTGAGCTTTTATCTCAATTGCAGGAATTTGCCAAGTATGACGCAAACAAAAGGGCTATAAAAAAGGTCCAAGGGCTTTTGGAAAAGGGAAGCGGTTTAGAGGAAGCAATATTCCAGCTCGGAAACTCCTCTTACGCCTCGGAAGCCTTTCCTCTGTCCCTTTTCATCTTCCTTAGGAACATAGAGGACCCACAGAGGGCATTCTTTGAGGCGGTGAATTCTTATGGTAAGTTTGGTGGAGATACGGACGCTATAGGTTATCTTGTTGGTGCCTACTTGGGTGCTTACTTTGGAATGTCTGCCTTTGATACGGAGCTTGTTGAAAAATTGGAAAGGTTAGATTATTATATTTCTCTATCTGAGAGGCTTTGGGAAATAACGATGGAAAACATCCCCAGGAGGCAGGACCATGTCCTATAGGTTGCAGGAGGCTTTTTTGAACACTGCAAGGAAGAGGAAGGTAAAGGTGACAATTTTCCTAATTAACGGAGTGCGGATTCAAGGAAAGGTTAGGTCCTTTGACACCTTTACCATTCTTGTGGAAGATGGAAGACAGCAAACTTTAGTCTATAAGCACGCCATAAGCACCATAGTGCCCGCAGAAAAGCTCCAAATTGAGTTTGAAGAGGAAGGGGTGCCCGGTGCGGGCTAAATCCCCTTCATTTAGAACATACCCGGTGGTTTTCCCTTAGATACTACCAACCTCTCCACAATCTCCCCTCCCTTTAAGTGTTTTTCCACGATCTCATCCACGTCCTGCGGTCTAACTCCCCCATACCAACCTCCATCCGGATAGCCCACTACCACTGGACCCACCCCGCAGGCGTTCAAACATCCAGTGGGTGTGATCATACAGCCCATGAAGAGCTCTGGGTCCATCTGCTGTTTTTCCATAAACCTCTGCAAGACTTCCCTGCTCTGCCGGTCTGAGCAGGAACCCATAGGGTGCCCTGGCGGTCTTTGCTGAACGCAAACGAAAACATGCCTAAAGTCCATGCTGTACCTCCTTCTTGAGTTTGGCTATATATTGTAAGCGGTAGGTCTTAGACCCTCCTATGATTAACATCAAGCTTCTTAAAAATTTTTTCCTTATGAACCTTAGAAAGTTCAAAGGAGCCTGAACTCAAGCTCGTACAGCTCTCCTTTGTTCTGAACTGGTATGGTGCCTACCCTTCCTGTGATCACAAAAACCCTTCCGTCCCTTGTGCTTACCACCGATTGGATAGCCTCCACAAACTCACTTCCCCTCACCGTTTTGGAAAAGATCAAGCTCTTCTTCTGTTCTCCTAACATCACCAGCTCGCCACGGGAAAACTTAAGGAAGTCAAGGAACTTGAATATGGACCCGGCAGTGTTTTTGGGCACCAGGGCAAAGTTAAAGTTCAGCACGTTTACTACCGCCGCCTTTGGATAAAAGACAAAGTTTCCCCTTCCTTCTACTGTCAGCTCCACACTGGCGTAAGAACCATCAAAGCCCGCCTCTGAAGAATAAACCTCTGAGTCTCCTTCAAAAACTTTTAGCCTACCCGACCCATCCACAAAGACCAGATAGTTTTTGTAATAGAAGGCGGAATCAATACGAAATCCCCGCGGTGCCAAAAAGGCGCCCGTCTCCCTTAGCCTATCTCCCTCCAAGCTGAGCCTTACCACGTTGCCAAAGCCTTTGTCAGTTTCAAACCTCTGCCCCAAAAAGGTCTCCTTTGGTCTTGACTTATCCAAGACGCCCAAAAGATAGGGAACATCCTTTACCACGGGCACAAAGACGCCACCCACCACCTTTAAAATCACCGAGCTTGCCTTACCACCGGAGACCATGCTTACAAGTATGTAATCTCTCTTTTCCTCGCCCACCTTTGCGGTCGTGAGGGACACCGCCACACCGGCGGGCAGAGGATAGGAAGCTTTTAAGATTATGTCTCTGGTTAAGATTTCATAGACCTCCACCCTGTTGGAATAAAGAACCACCAAGTATTCTTTTCCATCTCCAAAAACATCTCCCACATCTGCAGAAATGGGCAGTCCAGAAAGTTGCTTAACAAACTTGCCTCTAACCAGTAGGTTAAGGTCCTCTAAGCCTGCCCTTGGCACACCAAAGGTTTGCTTTTCAAAGAAGGCTACTGCAGAACCGTTAAACTCAACGCCGTAGCCCCTTTCAAACTCTTTTACCACATACTGGCAGTTTTTTCCCTTTTCCACCTTGGGAAGGACCGAGCTAACCAAAAAGAAGCCCTCCTCGGAACCTTCAAAGCATACGCTCTTTATATCCACCTTCGCCCTGTCTCCCGCCTTGACATCCTTACCCTCTACCAGCCTTGCCACCGAGAAGTTCTGTCCCACCTCCTCCACCACTGCCCTTCCAACCTTCTCTAACTCTTTACCCACGGACTGCTTGGTTATTGGGTGGACAATCTCCTTGCCCTCCCTAAAAAGCACAAGCTCCTCTCCTTTCTTAAGGTCCTTCACATCCACCAAAACCTTGTTTCCCTCTACCTTTAGCACATAGCCTTCCCTTTCAAAGAAGGCTTTTAAACTTTCCCTTAAGTCTTGGGAGATGGCAAAGGTAAAAAGAAACAGAAAAAGAACTATAATCCTTCCCATATCTCCTCCAGTGATTTTATTATAGCATCCGTCATCTGCTCAGTTCCCACCTTTGTGCAACCCTCCGAGTGTATATCGGGAGTTCGGTAGCCCTTTTGTAGGGTAAGCTCTACAGCCCTCTCTATGGCATTCGCCAGCTTTTCCAAGTTAAAAGAATATCTCAGCATCATGGCGGTGGATAGGATGGTTGCTATTGGGTTGGCTATACCTTTGCCCGCAATGTCTGGGGCGGAGCCGTGCACTGGCTCATACAGGGCGTATTTTTCCCCAAGGCTTGCGGAAGGTAGCATACCCAAACTGCCCGTTATAACTGCTGCCTCGTCGGAGAGGATGTCCCCAAAGATGTTGCCCGTAACGATCACATCAAAGGAGGATGGTCTTCTGACGATCTGCATGGCACAGTTATCCACGTAAAGGTGCTCCACCTCTACATCCGGGTAGTTCTTTTTCTCCTCCTCCACAATATCCCTCCAGAGACCGCTAACCTCAAGCACGTTGGACTTATCCACGCTGGTTAGCTTTTTCCTTCTCTTGAGGGCAACCTCAAAACCCTTTCTAACCACCCTTCTTATTTCGTCCTCTGTGTATTTCATGGTGTTTATTCCTACCCTCTTCCCGTTCTCGGTAAAGATGCCCCTTGGCTCTCCGTAATACACATCCCCCGTTAGTTCTCTTATGACTATGAAGTCTGTGCCTCTGGCTACCTCTTCTTTCAACGGTGATGCGGAGATGAGCGGTTCATAAACTTTGGCGGGTCTGAGGTTTGCGTAAAGGTCCAAAGCCTTTCTTATTTGCAAAAGCCCCTTCTCGGGTCTTTTGGATGTGGGCAGGCTATCCCACTTGGGTCCACCCACCGCACCCAAAAGGACTGCGTCCGCCTTTAGGCAAAGTTCCAAAGTCTCCTGAGGTAATGGTTCGCCCTTTTGGTCTATGGCTATGCCACCGATCAAGCCCTCCTCAAACTCAAAGCTAACGCCGGAGAGCTCTCCCAACCTTTTCAGAACCCTAAGGGCTGAATTTACGATCTCTGGACCTATTCCATCTCCCTTTAAAACCGCTATCTTGTAGACTGCCATTTGAAGAATTTTAGCATCTAAAAGCTGAGGTTTGCAAGCAGTGAAAGATAGCCAGTGGTCAAAAGCACTCCCAGAATTATCAAGGCTAAGCCACCTACAAACTCCACCACGCCAAAGAACCTTCCAAAGCTCCTAACAAATCCCAAAAACAAGGAGAGTAAGCCTCCCGCCACCACAAAGGGAATGCCCAAGCCCATGGAGTAGGCAAACAAAAGCATGGCACCCTGCGTGGCAGTCTCCTGTTGGGATGCATAAAGTAGAATGCTTCCAAGAACTGGTCCAATGCAGGGAGACCAACCAAAGGCAAAGAAAGTGCCCACCAAAAAGGCACCAAAGATGGGAATACCTCCGGCTTTCACCTCAAGCCTTTTTTGGGCGTATAGCTTCTCGTGAACACCAAAGGCATACAAAAACAAAACCACCAGCACTATGCCAAGCAGGTCAAAGAGCAGTTTTTGGCTTATGGCGGAAAAAAGGTAAAGGGCCACTAGAAAGGCAGAAAAGCCGAGAATTTCCCTTAAAAAGTTCGGTCTCAAAAAGGCTCCCGCAAAGTGAAGACCAAAGAAAACCACCACACCACCACCCACCTTGGCTATGAGGT
>DAIUER010000058.1:0-5319 GCA_036845005.1 Thermocrinis sp. | reverse complement strand
CTAATGCACCGTGTGGAGTTGAAAGTGGAGAACACCTCCATTACGCTAAGCTCCCTTAGCTGTTCCTAATGCACCGTGTGGAGTTGAAAGAAAGAAAAAAAGACAAAGCCCAAGAAGATGTCCATGGGAGAACTCATCGTCCAAAAGCTAAAGGAGTTGGAAGAATACAGAGAAAAATACGGTGGAGTTGTAAAGGCAGAGGATTATCTCACTTAGGAAGACTACACCCTATTCAGTTGCCAAGTTGGACAAGGGTCCCAGAGGAACCCTCAAACTCTCTTTCACTTAGGGAATAATTATAACACTCCTTCGGTCAAAATTCGCCATCAAAAGGGAGGATTGAAGCGATTATATTTTTAACTCATGAGAATTCTTCTGTTTTCTGGAAAGGGTGGTGTTGGAAAGACTACGGTTTCTGCTGCTACGGGCTACAGGCTCTCAAAGCTTGGCTACAAAACCATTGTGGTCTCTTTGGACCCAGCCCATAGCCTCGGAGATTCCTTTGACATCCCAGAGGAAGAAAAAATCAAAGCAAAGGGATTGCCCATAAAGATCAACGACAATCTTTACATCCAAGAGATAGATGTGCAGGAGGAGATAGACAGATATTGGGGCGACGTGTATAGGTTTTTGGAACTTCTCTTTAATACAACTGGGCTAAGCGAGATAGTATCGGAGGAGCTTGCCATATTGCCCGGTATGGAGGAGGTCACCAGTCTTCTGTATGTGAATAAATACTACAGGGAAAAGGAGTTTGATGTGCTCATTTTGGACCTTCCGCCCACTGGTGAGTCTCTGCGTTTTGTTTCTATGCCCACTGTTCTAAAGTGGTATATGAAAAAGATCTTCAAGGTGGAAAGAACCATAATGAAGGTGGCAAGACCTGTTGCCCAAAGGTTTACTGATGTGCCACTGCCCGATGATGAGTATTTCAAAGCCCTTGAAAACTTCTACGAAAAGCTAAAGGGTGTGGATGAGCTACTCATAAACCCAGATATAACCTCCGTTAGGCTTGTGGCTAATCCAGAAAAGATGGTTCTAAAAGAGAGCCAAAGGGCTATGCTATACTTCAACCTCTTTGGTGTGAATGTGGATGCGGTTTTGGTCAATAAGGTGTTGCCACCCGTTTTGAGCGAGTGCGAAAGCATGTCCAAGTGGGTTATAACCCAAAAGAAATACTTAGAAGAAATGGAAGCCCTTTTCTATCCCATACCCATCTTTAAAGTGCCCTTGATGGAGGATGAGGTGGTTGGCGAGGAAAGGCTGAGCATCCTTGCGGACCTCATATACAGAGACAGGGACCCTTCCACGGTCTTCTTCAAAGAGAAACCTTATGAGTTCATAGAGGAAGGCGACGGATACATTGTAAGCCTCAGAAGCCCCTTTTTGAGCAAAGAGGGTCTGTCTGTTATAAAGAGCGACGGAGAGATTGTGGTGCGGTGGAAAAACTTCAAAAGCCACATAATGCTCCCAAGAAAGTTAAGGGATTACGAGCCGGTGGGTGCCAAACTGGAGGGTGGCTTTTTAAAGATCAGGCTTGAGAAATAAGCTGGACTACCTTTTTTAAGTCCTCTGTGAATTCTTTGTCTGCGGAGGGATTCCTCAGCACATAGGCAGGATGGTAAGTCAAGAAAACCTTTATGCTTGGATTGTAAGGGTAGGGAAAGGTCATACCCCTGTATTTAGTGATGGGATACTCCTTTCCAAGAATGCCCTTCATGGCGGTTGAGCCCAGACAAACCAAAAGCTTGGGTTTTATTATTTCTACCTCCTTTCTAAGATAGGAAAGGCAAGAGGACATCTCCTCCTTTGTAGGTGCCCTGTTTCCGGGCGGTCTTGATTTGACCACATTGGTAATATAAACCTTTTCCCTTTTTAGTCCCACCTGTTCTAATTTACTGTTTAAGTACTGCCCTGCCCTTCCCACAAAGGGTCTTTTTAGCTTGTCCTCTTCTTCTCCGGGTGCCTCACCCACAAAGACCACTGGAGAGTTTGGGTCCCCTTCCCCAAAGACATAACCGCTGGCACCTTCGTAGAGAATGCATTTTCTCTCCTTTTCCATCTGTTGGTAAAGTTTCCTCAAAAGCTCAGCCTTGTCTTCCTTTTCCTCCTTGACGTGCTCTTCATGCTTTTCTTCCGTTATATAAACCTCATCAAAACCAAGCTCCCTTAATGCCCTTGCAGTGGCGATTAACTTTCTTGGGTTCATTTTTCTTTGATTATGCTGAGTATGTATTCAAGGACCTCTTCCACCGTTCTGTTGGTGGTATCTATGATATGGGCATCCTCTGCGGGTTTGAAAGGATACAGTGGGCGGTTGGCATCCCTGTAGTCCCTCTCTTGGATGGCTTTTAGAATATCCTCATAAGAAACATCCACACCCTTTTCCTTTAGCTCCAAATATCTCCTCCTTGCCCTTTCCTCAGGCGATGCGGTTATGAAGAGTTTGTAATCCGCCTGTGGGAATATGTGGGTGCCCACGTCTCTGCCCTCACCTACAACTTGGGAGGACCCTACCAACTCTCTAAAAAACTTTATCATCCTTTCCCTAAAGGCGGGCACTTCTCCCAAAAGGGACGCATACCTTCCCACTTCCTCTCCTCTTAATTCCTCAGAGAGCCTTTTTCCTTTCCAATACACTTCAGTTTTTCCTACATCAATAACAACCTTGAAATCCTCTTTAAAAAGCTCATCCGGTGGCAATTCTGTGGTTCCCCTTTTGAAGGCTATGTAGCCAAAGAACCTGTAAAGAAGCCCCGTTTCTAAGTATGGAATTCCAAGTCTTTGGGATAAAAGTCTTGCGATGGTGCTTTTGCCACTGGCGGAGGGTCCATCTATGGCTATCTTCATCAGAAGTAGCCCCTTCCACCGGAGGAAACACCTTTTAGCTTGATCTCCATATCTGAGGGCTTGCTGGCGTAAGCGATGGCGGAGTTGTAATCTATAACGCCCTTTCTGTATAACTCTTCCAAGTGCTGGTCAAAGGTCTGTGTGCCATAAACAGTTCTTCCCTTCTCCAGTAGCATCGGTATTTCATTAATCTTTGTGGGGTCTATTATACACTCTTTAATTGATGCGGTATTTATAAAAACCTCCACCGCAGGAACAATACCCGTTCTATCTGCCTTTGGCACCAACCTTTGGGAAAAAACTGCCACCAAAGTCTCCGCCAATTGAACCCTTATTTGTTCCCTAACTTCCAAGTTGAACATACCAATGAGCCTGTTTATTGTCTCCTTCGCGTCCAGAGTGTGCAAGGTGGAAAGAACCAAATGTCCCGTTTCTGCGGCCTGAAGGGCTATCATAGCGGTCTCTGGGTCCCTTATTTCACCCACAAATATGATATCCGGGTCTTCCCTGAGGGCAGCCCTTAGCCCCCTCGCAAAGGAAGAGGTGTCTATCCCCACCTCCCTTTGGACTATATAGCTCTTTTCGTCTTTGAAAAGATACTCAATTGGATCCTCTATGGTAACTATGGTTGTTTCTTTCCTATGGTTTATTTCATTGATCAAAGAGGCTATGCTTGTAGATTTCCCTGAACCAGTGGGACCAGTAACCAACACTAAACCCCTCGCGTTTTCCAAAACTACCTTTCTCATAACCTCGGGCAGGTTCAAAGATTCAAAGGAAGGCACTGTATAAGGTATGGTCCTAAGTGCCATACCTATGGAGCCCCTCTGTTTGTATATATTCACCCGAAACCTTGCTACGCCCTTTAGCGAATATGAAGTATCCGTTTCGCCCAGCTCTTCAAACTCAGCCATTTTCTTCCTGTTTTTTCCTATGATCTCCTCCACAAAGCTCGCCATCATCCTATCATCTATAGGATAAACATCCTCCATACGAACCAATCCCCTTTTCTTAATCCTCAATACGGGTAAAGAACCAACCTTTAGGTGGATGTCCGATGCACCAAGCTCAACCGCCCTCTTGAGTATCAGTGCCAGCAATTTTTGCTACCTCCCTTACCTTTTTTTCTATCTCTTGGGCAAGCTCGGGGTTTTCTTGCAGAAATTTCTTTGCCTGGTCCCTACCCTGTCCAAGCCTTATCTCTCCGTAGCTATACCACGCTCCGCTTTTCTTGATAACACCCAACTCTGAGGCGGTATCAACGAGGTCGCATAGCTTACATATGCCCTCTCCGTATATCATGTCAAACTCCGCCTCTTTGAAAGGGGGTGCCAGCTTGTTTTTTACCACCTTTACCCTTACCCTGCTACCTACCTTGTTGTCTCCTTCCTTTGCGTCTCCGACCCTTCTAACATCCAACCTCATGTCCGCAAAGAACTTTAGAGCCCTTCCACCGGGCGTGGTCTCTGGGTTTCCAAACATAACACCGATCTTTTCCCTCAGCTGGTTGATGAATATTACCGCAGCGTTGGCGTTGTGGGCTAAACTCTTTAGCTTTCTAAGTGCCTGAGCCATTAGCCTCGCCTGCTTTCCCACATGGGCTTCTCCGATCTCTCCCTCCAGTTCGTCCTTTGGCACCAGTGCGGCAACGGAGTCTATCACGATCACATCCACCGCCCCGCTTCTGAGCAAACTCTCTGCTATTTCTAAGGCTTGTTCTCCATAATCGGGCTGAGAAATATAAAGGTTATCCACATCAACCCCAATTTTCTGGGCATACTTGGGGTCAAGGGCATGCTCTGCGTCTAAGAAAACCGCAATACCACCTTTCTTTTGGGCTTCCGCTATTACATGCAAGGCTAAAGTTGTTTTGCCCGAAGACTCTGGTCCAAAAATTTCTATTATCTTACCCTTAGGTATTCCGCCCACACCCGTGGCTATATCCAGGGCAAGGGAACCTGTGGAAATAGCCTCTACCTTTACCCTTTCCGCACTCTTTAGTGGCATTATGCTACCTTTACCAAAGCGCCTCTCTATGGAGGCTAACGCACTCTCCAGGGCTTTTTTCTTTTCCAAAATTTCCTTTTGCTTTTCCTCTATCATAGTTTTAATCTTAACACTCTGGGATTAAAGTTCAAGTATTTTGGGCACTACAAAAAAGCCATTTTCCCTTTCGGGTGCGTTTGTCAAAGCTTTCTCCTGGTAAAACTCCCTTTTTGGCACATCCTCCCTCAGAGGTGTTCCTTCCTGTCCATACCACACCGCATCCACTCCCTCCGTGTTAACCTCGTTCAGCTGATTAACAAACTCCAATATACTCATCAGCTGTTTTCCGATAGTTTCCTTCTCTTCCTCTGTTAGCTTCAACCTTGCCAACTGGGCAACCTTTTCTACCACATCTTCCTTTAGCATGGGATAACCTTTATTATAATCTTTCTCTCCCTTGGACCGTCAAATTCCGCCAAGAAT
>DAIUER010000057.1:0-5335 GCA_036845005.1 Thermocrinis sp. | reverse complement strand
GTTTCCTCTTTAAAAGTGGTCTCTATCACACCCGCCCGAGTGCATCCAAGACCCTTGGCATAAGCCAGGGCTTTTTCTTTGCAGTTGCCGGACGCATCCTGATAGATGGCTACCAGGGCAGGCACCCCCTTACCCTCTTCATACATCCACCTTACCAAGTGCCCAGGTCCCTTGGGCGCCACCATAAAAACGTCCACATCCTTTGGTGGAACGATCTGCTTGAAGTGTATGTTAAAACCGTGGGCAAAGGCTAAGGTTTTCCCCGAGTTTAAGTGAGGTTCCACGCACTGCTTGTAAAGTTCCGGTTGCACAGGGTCTGGCGTCAAAAACATTATAATATCCGCTCTCTTTACCGCCTCAGAGGGTTCATAAACCTCAAACCCATCCCTCTGTGCCTTTTCTCTGGACTTGCTGTTTGGATGTAGCCCAATTATCACATCAATGCCACTGTCCCTGAGGTTAAGGGCATGGGCATGCCCCTGACTGCCATAACCCAAAATGGCTACCCTTTTACCTTTCAGCACTTCCAAACTGGCGTCTCCGTCGTAGTATATTTTTGCCATCTAAGCCCTCCTGTTTAAAACTTCTATCCTATGATTATACTTCAAATACTCTTTAAGATACTGCCCTGTGTAGGAGTTGGGATTTTCCATCACCTGCTCTGGCGTCCCCTCCGCCACTATGTTCCCGCCCCTGTCTCCACCCTCCGGACCCAAATCTATGATCCAGTCCGCACACTTTATCACATCCAGGTTATGCTCTATGACCACCACCGTGTTTCCCCTATCCACAAGCCTTTGGAGGACCTCTATTAGTTTTTTCACATCGTCCATGTGTAGCCCGGTGGTGGGTTCGTCCAAAAGATAAAGTGTCCTTCCCGTTTCCTTCTTTGAAAGCTCTCGGGCTAACTTGATCCTCTGGGCTTCTCCACCGGAGAGGGTGGTGGCAGGCTGACCCAGCTTTATGTATCCAAGCCCCACATCTCTCAATAATTCAAGCCTTCTGCGTATGGGAGGATGATGATAGAAGAACTCGTAGGCTTCGTCCACGGTCATGTCTAAAACTTCCGCTATGTTTTTGCCCTTGTAGAGCACCTCCAAGGTCTCCCTGTTGTAGCGGGTCCCCTTGCACACTTCACAGGTTACATACACGGGGGGCAAAAAGTGCATCTCCACCTTTATCACACCATCTCCCTGACAGGCTTCGCACCTTCCACCTTGCACATTAAAGGAGAACCTACCCGGCGTGTAGCCCCTTGCCCTTGCGGTGGGTGTTTGGGCAAAGAGGTTTCTTATTGGGTCAAACAGCTTTGTATAAGTAGCCGGGTTGCTTCTGGGAGTTCTACCGATAGGAGACTGATCCACATTTATAACATAGTCAAAATGTTCAAGCCCCTCTATGCGATCCACCCCTTCCACATCCACGTTGCTACCATAGAAAAGTCCTCTCGCATACTCCCAAAGTATGTCGTATATTAGGGTGGATTTTCCACTACCCGAGACCCCCGTTATACACACAAAGAGACCCACCGGAATCTGGACGGTTATGTTTTTCAAATTGTGCTTTCTGGCGTTGATTATTTTCAGCCACCTTTTGCCCAGTGGTCTTCTCTTTTCTGGCAGAGGTATGCCCTGCCTACCAGATAGGTATGCACCCGTTAAGGAGTTTGGGTTTTTCATTATATCCTCGGGCGTGCCTTCTGCTACTACGTAGCCTCCGTTTTTCCCAGCCCCTGGACCAAGGTCTATGATCCAATCCGCAGAGAGTATGGTCTCTGGGTCGTGCTCCACCACTATGACCGTGTTGCCAAGGTCCCTAAGGTCCTTGAGGGTCTCTATGAGCTTGTGGGTGTCTCTGGGATGCAAACCAATGGAGGGCTCATCCAAAACATATAGCACGCCCGTTAGCTTGGAACCTATCTGAGTGGCAAGCCTGATCCTTTGCATCTCTCCCCCAGAGAGGGTGGTTGCACTGCGGGCTAAGTCCAAATAGTCCAAGCCTACCTTTATCAAAAAGCTAAGCCTGTCGGTGACCTCCTTTATGAGCCTTTCTCCCACTATGCGGTCTTTCCCCGTCAAGCTTTCGTAGGTTTCCCTGAAGAATTCCATAGCCTGTCCTAAGGGCATACTACAAACTTGGTATATGTTTTTACCGTTCAAAAGCACAGAGAGGGCTTCTGGTCTTAGCCTTGAGCCTCCACAGGCAGGGCACGGTCTTTCCTTTATATACTCTCCGATCTCCTCCCTCAGCCTTTCGGAATCCTCTTCCAAAAAGCGCCTTTCAAGGTGTGGAATTATGCCCTCAAATTCCGTCTTTAGCACCTTACCCCCATAAAGAATGAGCCCCTTAACGGAATCGGGCAGTTCTCCAAAGGGTGTTTCTGGATGGTAGCCAAGCCTTCTCAGTATGTTGGCAACAGGGTATCTAAGGTAGTCAAAAAAGCCGTTTTTTGTGATCCTAAAGGCATCCACCGCGGGTTCTTTTTCATCCACCAAAAGCTTGAGGTTGATCTCCCACCTTACACCAAGCCCTTTACATGTAGGGCATGCACCGTAGGGAGAGTTAAAGGAAAAGAGCCTTGGTGTTAGCTCCGGCACCGAAAAGCCATGTTCCGGACATGTCCTGCTCTGACTGAAAATCAGCTCCTTTCCACCGTCCACATCGTCAATCTTCACAAGACCTTTTGAATGTTCAAAGGCTTTCTCTATGGCGTTTAAAGCCCTTGCCCTCTCCTCCTCTTCCAAAACAAGCCGGTCTATTACAAGGTCAACATCGTGCTTTTTGTTTTTTTCCAGAGGCGGGACATCCACTATGCGGAGATACTCACCATCTACCTTAACCCTACTGTAGCCCTTCTTGTCAAGTTCCCTCAGGAGGTCCCTAAACTCCCCCTTTTTGCCTCTAACCAAGGGTGCCAGAATGGTAATCTTCTTACCTTTTAGATCTTCATACACCTTTTCCAAGATCTCATGGGCGGATAGTCCTTCCAAAAGCCTTCCACACTCTGGACAATAAGGCTTTCCCACGTTTGCCCAAAGGACCCTCATGTAATCGTAAATTTCTGTGACAGTTCCCACCGTGGAGCGAGGGTTTTTAGAGGTGGTCTTTTGGTCTATGGCTATGGCGGGCGATAGCCCCTCTATAACATCCACTTCCGGCTTTTCCATAACACCTAAGAATTGACGGGCGTAAGAGGAGAGGGATTCCACGTACCTCCTTTGCCCCTCCGCGTATATGGTGTCAAAGGCTAAGGAAGATTTTCCACTGCCGGATGGACCAGTTATGACTATCAGCTTGTTTTTAGGAATACTTAGGTCTATGTTCTTTAGGTTGTGATGCCTTGCGCCCTTTATGACGATGTGGTCATACATGGGTGAATAAGTATAATATAAACCCCCGGGACGACCTACTTTCCCGTGCCGTTCGCCCAGCACAGTATCATCGGCGCTGGAGGGCTTAACTGCCGGGTTCGGAATGGAAACCGGGTGTTTCCCCTCCGCTATGGTCCCGAGGGAAATTTGGCAACTCAATAGGTCTTTCTTCCTGTGGGTGTGCAAGTCGAACGGGCTATTAGTACCGCTTGGCTACACCCCTTACGGAGCTTCCACCTGCGGCCTATCAACGTGGTAGTCTCCCACAGCCCTTCGGGGAGTCCTTATCTTGGGGTGGGCTTCGCGCTTAGATGCTTTCAGCGCTTATCCCGTAGCAGGATGGCTACCCGGCGCTACCTCTGGAGAGATAACCGGCACACCAGAGCCTGCCCCGTCCCGGTCCTCTCGTACTAAGGACGGACCCCCTCAAGACTCCTGCGCCCGCGGCGGATAGGGACCGAACTGTCTCGCGACGTTCTGAACCCAGCTCGCGTCCCCCTTTAATGGGCGAACAGCCCAACCCTTGGGACCTGCTTCAGCCCCAGGATGGGGGGAGCCGACATCGAGGTACCAAACCTCCCCGTCGATGTGGGCTCTCGGGGGAGATTAGCCTGTTCGCAACCTTCCTTTTCGGAAGGGCAGACTATATCTTCATCCCCATCCTTTCTTGGATGAGGAGCACGGCGTGTTGGCTCCCTAAGTTTGGGAACCCTCGGGCTCACGCGCCCTCAGTCGTTACAGGGTCTGGAGAGGTTTTATACTTCATGAAGTCTGGCACATGGGGCATTAATATTGCCATAAGCATTTCAAACTCCTTCCATGGAATGTATAGCTCAGGGATGCCCTTCTTATTGATCAGTTTTGGCTCCAACCCAAAGTTGTTTTTTAGGGCTTTTAAGAGCCTTTCCAAATCCTCTGGGCTATACTTTGGGAGGTAGATATAACCTACGCCATCCCTTGCGTAGTAGTGTCCATCATCCATGTACCAGACTGCCAAGGACAAGGGAGACCTCAAAAGCTTTTCTATGTTCTCGGGCACCTTCTTTTTTCCGCCCTCGTCGTAGAAGTATCTTTTATACCTTCCCAGCAGAGGCATAGAGTGGGTTTGACATCGGTAATACACGTAGGTTATTCCCCATCTTGGGTTAAACCTCTCAATCCTCTTAGGTCTATCTTGCATCAGGTTCTTGAGCTCCTCGTATTTCCAAAAGATGTAATCCTTTTGCTTTTCCGAGTGCTCAAGTTTTAGCCTTGCGTTGCGTTTGCCCGTTTTTTGGAGATATCCATCTCCCAGTATTGTGCCTATGAGGATCTCCCTTTGCCTTTTGCTCACCATTGGTGCCTCTCCAGACTTCCCACGGGATTACCCTGGGGATAAGGGCTCCCCCGTTATAAGCCGTGTGCTAGTTATCCGGTTGCCCGGATAACGGGACAACATGCGTTATCCCCGGAGTAGCTTTTATCCGCTGATCACCGGCCCTTCCCCATGGGACCGGTGGGTCACTAGGCCCCGCTTTCGCGTCTGCTCGGCTTGTCAGCCTCACAGTCAGGCACCCTTCTGCCCTTGTACTCTACGGCGGATTTCCGACCCGCCTGAGGGTACCTTTGGACGCCTCCGTTACCTTTTAGGAGGCAGCCGCCCCAGCTAAACTGCCCACCTGGCACGGTCCCCGCGAAGGATAACTCCGCTGGGTTAGGGTCTCAGCCTGTCCAGGGTGGTATCTCACCGGCGCCTCCATCCCTCCCGGAGGAGGGACTTCACAGGCTCCCACCTATCCTGCGCAGGACAGGCTAAGACTCAGTACCAGGCTACAGTGAAGCTTCACGGGGTCTTTCCGTCCTGCCGCGGGTAGCCGGCGTCTTGACCGGCATCACAATTTCGCCGGGACTCTCCTCGAGACAGTGCGGCACACGTTGGGCCATTCATGCAGGTCGGAACTTCACACTGTCTTGCCTTTCGGCAA
>DAIUER010000056.1:0-5354 GCA_036845005.1 Thermocrinis sp. | reverse complement strand
ACTATAAGTATGCAAAGGAAGGGAGAGAACTATTCATTCAAAACTGTGCAGCTTGCCACTCGGTAAGGTATGATGCCCTCTACTTAACACAGGTGCAGGCTAACCCTATGTTAGCATTCCTCCAAGAAAAATACGGAAAGGTTCTTCCAAGAGATGTTTATGAATCTGTCTTTATGAACGACCTAAACGCCCTTAAGGAAGCCTTCGGAAAGGTTCCCCCAGACCTTTCTACCATATACTTGGTAAAAGGTCCTGAATATCTCTACAACTTTACCCTTGAACCCCAAAAAGTTCTCCCCGGAACAACGATGCCCGCTGTTATGACTGGAAGACCAGAGGAGACAGCCAAAATCGTTGCCTATTTGAAGTATGTATCTGAACCGCCCCCAGAGGAAAAAGCAAAGAGAAATCTTATGGGTGTGGTAACCATAGGCTATCTTATAGTTATGGGCATTCTAATATGGCTTTGGAGGAGTAGGGTTCTCAAGAGGATGGGCTTGCACTGAGGCAGAAGTTTTTTAAAAAACATCCCCCACACCGGGGGGTGCTTTTACAGTATGCTTTTGCATGCTCATCAATCAAAGCGTGAAACTCTTTGTAGATAGTTAGGTCTTTTGGAATGTTTTCCTCCACATAGCTTTTTAGGTCTTCGTAGCCACCATCCAGACCATACAGCCTTTTGAAAAGCCTCTTTGTGTAGGCGTCTATTACAAAGCTCAAGCGACCTCCCGCATATAAAAGAATTGCGTCTGCGGTCTCTTTGCCAACACCTTTCACCTTCAATAGCCCTTCTCTGCTCACTTTCTCCATCACATCCGTTGGATTAAAAAACTCCGCAACATGCTTTAACCTCTGGGCTTTTAGCCTGTAAAAGCCGGAGGGTCTTATTAACTCCTCAAGCTCTTTGGTGGATACCTGCCGAATAAACTCAAGGGAAAGCTCTCCATATTTTTTAAGGTTTTCCAAAGCTTTTTCTACGTTCCTCCATGCGGTGTTTTGCGTTAGCACCGCCCCTATTATTACCTCGTCCCTCGGGTCTGTGCCCTTAGTTGCATGATAACCCTCATCCACAGGCCACCAACCTTGATAGCCGTAGAAATCAAGTAGCAATTGATAAAGCTGAACTAAGGATAGCATGGACCTTTTCCTTTACCAACTTTGGCTCTTTTTTGTATTCCCTTCCAAGTTCAAGGGCTTGCGTTGTGGATATTAGCCCTTCCTTCCTCAAAAACTGTAAAAATTGGGTAAAGTTGTGTGGTTTTTTAACATCCAAGGCACCCCTTTCAAAGTCAAGGAGGTAAATCCTTCCGTCTTTTCCTACAAGTAGATTTTTGTCAAGCCGTGCAAACTCATCCCTGTTGATCCTAAGACTGTCTAAGAGATAGGCGATCTCCAAAACCTGCATGTATAAACTTAGCTTCTCCTCTGGGCTAAGGGAAAGCTTTTCTATGGGCACACCCTCAATAAACTCATACATGATAAAATCCTCTCCACTGAGGATAAGCTTTGGAAAGTAAGGGTAGCCTTTTAGCCTTTCTAAAATTCTTGCCTCCTTCCTTATGGCGTATTCCTTCTCTTGGGCTTTTGCCACCTTTATGGCAACTTCCTTCCCTTCAAAAAAACCCCTGTATACAATTCCTCTCCAGCCCTTATCCAAATAGGTCAGTCCGTGTATCTTTGGTTTTAGCTCCTCAAACCTCATCTATCACTTTGTATCCCCAGCTTTCCACTGCGGACTTTAGGCTCTCAAAAGACACATGATCTTCCACCTTCACCTTTGCACGCTGTTCATGAAGGGATACGTCCACCTCAGAGACACCCTCCACGCTGTAAAGGGCATTCCTTACTGTCCTAAAGCAATGCTCACAGGTCATCCCTAAAATTTTTAATTCTATCTCTTTCATAGCATTTCTAATATAATCCTTGCATCCTCTTTGGTGTTCATGTTGATAAAGGCATAAGAAAAAGGTTCCACATCTTCCACCACTTCGTAGCCTACTTTCTCCACAAACTCCATAACCCTTAACCCACCACCCTTCAAATACTCCTCAAGGGCGGGTTTTACTCCCTTGGGATATACCCCAAAGAGTGGGAAGATTTTACCCTTAACCTTAAAAAGCATTATCTTGTCTTTTGACCTTTCCCAAATCAGAGAAATTAGTTCTCCTTTAATAAGTGGCATGTCTGCGCTTAAAACGACCACTTTATCTTGGTTGGTATGAGATAAGGCTGTATATAGACCCGCTAAGGCGAGCTGCTCCTGTAGTATGTCCTTTAAAAGTTCTACTCCTTTCAGAAAGCTATACTTTTGTGGCTCCTTTGCCACTACGAAAACCCTATCGCATACCCTCTGGGCTTGTTCAACCACCCACTGGAAGCAAGGTTTTCCTTTTAAGGGAAAAAGTGTTTTATCCTCTCCAAACCTTCTGCTTTGCCCACCCGCAAGGACATAGCACTCCATCATTCTTTTTTGAGTATTTCCTCCAGTGTTTTTCTATAGGAAGGGTCGTCCTTCATCTCCAAAGCCTTTTTTATATAAAAGAGGGCTTCCTCTTTTTTACCCTGCTTGTTTAAAACGTAGGCTAAGTTGTTCAGCACATCTGGGTCCTCCTTTAGCTCAAGGGCTTTTCTGTATTGCCTTTCAGCCTTTTCATACTGTCCCCTTTGGGCATAGATATTCCCCAAATCGAAGTACGCTAAATAGTTCTTTTTATCTTTCCTTATGGCTTTTTTATACTCTTCCTCCGCCAAGTCCAACTTTCCCTGTTTTTCGTATAGATACCCTAAATTTATATGTTCCTCCGCGGTCAAGGGATCCTTTAGAACTATAATCTGTGGCACTGCACAGCTCCCGCAGAGCATAATAATGAGAAAAGAAATAAGCTTTTTCATTCTAAGGGAACACTGTACGCTTCGTAGCCAAAAAAGTAGCCATGTCCGTAGTCTGCACCAATGCGGGACAGCACTTTGTACCCAAAAAGCTGTTGCGTTTTTAAATGCACTATATGCTCAAGCACCATCTCTGCTTTTAATTTTTTAACCCTTTCCCCCATGAGGATATTTTACTCCAAAAGCACGCTACCAAAGCTATGCCTTAAAAATTCCTGAAAGTTCTCCACGACCCTGAAGGCGTCCTTTAGGAGTCCCTTCTCTTGCTTTGAGAGTTTTTCTGGGTCTATGTAGTTATCTGGCTCCTTTCCTTTGATGATATTGTCCGCCTGTTCTCTAAATCTTAACATGTTCAAAAACCTGTATGCCTCCAAAAGGTCTCTTCCAAAATTCTTCTCCAAGACACCTCTTTCCATAAGCACCCTTATTCGGTCGTAGGTGTTTCTCTCCAAAATCCCATTAAAAAGACTAAGACACCTGACGCCGTGGGTTATGGGAAATATTCCACCCTTCTTTAGGTCAAGCTTTCCTTTGTGTTCTCCACTCCTCTCTACCACGAAGCCTTTAAAGAATGTTAAAGGTGGTTTGAACTTTAAACCTTCGCTTACAAAATAGCCCATAAACAGGCTCTTCCCTTTTATCTTTTTATGAACATACTCCTCCAGTCCATCCGCCAAGGTTTTATCTCCAAAGACGCTTCTAAAGTCAAAAAATATGGCGGAGTTCAAAACATTCTCCGGGACGGGAGTGTCTACCCAAGAGCTGACCCTTTTTTCCCACTCCTTTTCTGAGCCCCTCCACTCCGAGTTTGATACCATCACATTCCCCGGACAGGGTGGGAAGCCAACTTTTAATAGCACTCTTATATACTCCTCCGAGAACCTTTTGAAATACTCCTTGGCGTCAAAGTCAATGATGGGAAGGTCTCTGTATATTAGGGCGTTGTCTTGGTCTGTTTTTAGGCTCTGCTCTTGCCTACCCTCACTACCCAAAACTAAAAGACAGAAGGGAACCAAGGGCTCCTCTCCAAGCCTTGATATGGTCAAAAAGACCGCCCTTCTCATAAAGCGGTCGTTTAACTCCGAGACATATTTTCCCACCCTCTCTGGGTCAGCCCCTTCCAAAACAAGTTCCACCACCGCCTTTGTGGTCTGCCTGTATAGAAAAGCCAAGCTTTCCTCATCCTTAGCCTTTTCTATCTCTTTGAACAGAAACACAAAGTTCTTGCTTTCATAAAGGATAATATCCCTATCCTCCAAAATCCCCGAGGGCTGTTGGTTGGAAAAGACAACCACCCTCCTTATGGCATGCTTGGACATGAGGGTAAGCACATCCATAAGGTAATCCCTCTCATCCACTCCAATTACGGGAAAGGTTGCCACCTCAGAAGCTTTTGTCTCCCTTGGGTCCTTACCCTCTCCTAAAACCCGCTTAATTATATCCCTTTCCGTGATTATGCCGTAGCCATCTTTGAATTTAACGAGGACTGCCCGATGGTCTGCCTTTGCCATCAGGTTTATTACTTGGTCTATGCTGTCATTCTCTCCCACAATGGGTATCCCTTTTGGGTTTAGGTCTTTTACCTGCACCCTTGCCAGCTTTTCCAAAAGGGAACTACTTTCTTCTTCCTTTCTTTCAAACCTTCCGGTTAGCTTTCTTAGAAAGTATTGATTAAAAGCTTCAAAATCTTTGCAGAGCTTTTTGAAGAGCTTGTCTGGTAAAAGAAAAAGCAAGGTATCCTCGTAGGCTATTGCGGTGGAAGATGGGCGCTCCCCGGTCAACAGGGATACAAAGCCAGAGCTATCCCCCTCCTGAAGGTAATCCAGCACCTCGGAACCTCTTTTCAAAAGAACCACACCCTTTCTAACTATGTAAAGACTGCTGAGCGGTGCAGAGCCCTCTTGGAATATTACCTCATCCTTTTGGTAATGTTGAACTTGGAGGTTGTAGACCACGCTTCTTAAGACCTCTGGGGTAAGGAGGTTAAAGGGCTCGTGTTCCCTCAAAAACCTTTCTGCATCAAGCATCTCACAAAAGTTTTTTCACAAGAAAAGGGCAGAGGAGCTAAAAGCCAAGATCGCCGCACTGCCCCAAAGTTGGGAAGAAGGAAGGAAACAGCTACAAGAAAAGCTCGCCTCTTTGGCGCCCGACGACCCCAAGAGGGCTGAGCTTGAAAAACAGTTAAAAGACTATCCAAAGTCTCCCGAAGAGGCTAAGGAAAAATGGACACAAGCTATGAAGGATGCAGAGGCTGCATCAAAGCCTCCAAAATCTTACGTAGCACCTCCTTCTGACGCAAAGGGCATGGCTAACTTCTTAGCACTAACCCTGATGCTCATGCTTGGAACTGCAGGATTGCCCCACGTCATAATGAGGTTCTACCCCACACCCACCGTAAGGGAGGCGAGGCCCTCCGCAGCCTGGGCACAGGAATTCCTACATCTCCTCTATATCACCGCGCCTGC
>DAIUER010000055.1:0-5494 GCA_036845005.1 Thermocrinis sp. | reverse complement strand
AAGGCGATCACATCCCTTATGGAGTCCAACCCACGCATTATGGCAAGCAGACGGTCCAAGCCTATGGCAAGACCTCCGTGGGGCGGTGCTCCAAAGCTCAAAGCCCTCAAAAGAAAGCCAAACTTCTCCTCCGCCTCCAAGGGAGATATGTTTAAAAGTTTAAAGACCAGCTCCTGAAGGTCTTTGCGATGGATCCGAACGGAACCACCACCCACTTCATAGCCGTTGATGACAAGGTCGTATGCCCTCGCCCTTACCGAATGCACAAGCCTTTTCTTCTCTTCCAAATCCTCCGTCTCTAAAGCTTTTTGCAAAACCGGAACATCCTCCTCCCTTGGAGAGGTAAAGGGATGGTGCAAAGACACAAACCTGCCCTCTTCTTCGTCCCACTCCATTAGGGGAAAATCTACCACCCAGAGGAAGTCAAAGCGGTCCTTTTGCTGAAGGTTAAAAATTTTGGCAAGATGAAGCCTTAAATTTCCAAGGATTTTATAAACCATCTCCCTTTTGTTTGCGGAAAATAGTATGGTATCTCCGGGCTTTGCCTTTGTCCTATCAAGGATGCCCCTGATCTCTTCCTCTTTTAAAAACTTGGTTATAGGGGAGGTTAGCTTGTCCTCTTCAACCTTTATCCATGCCAAGCCCTTTGCCCCCAAAGATTGAACGAACCTGGTAAGCTCATCCAAATCCTTCCTTGAAAGCTCTCCCAAGTTAAAGTTTATAGCCTTTATCACGCCACCCTTTTCTATGGCATCCCTGAACACTTTAAACTCGGTGTTTTTGAAAAGGTCTGTAAGTTCCACAAGCTCCAAGCCAAACCTTCTGTCGGGTTTGTCGGTGCCGAACCTCTCCATGCACTCTTGGTAGCTGAGCCTTTCAAAGGGTGTTTTTACCTCAACTCCCAAAAGCTCCTCAAAGAGGGTCTTTATCAACTGCTCCGTGATGGCTATAACATCCTCCTCATCCACAAAGGACATCTCAAAGTCTATTTGGGTGAATTCGGGCTGTCTGTCTGCCCGCAAGTCCTCATCCCGCAAGCACTTAACGATCTGAAAGTATCTGTCAAAGCCCGCAACCATAAGAATTTGTTTAAAGAGCTGAGGAGATTGAGGCAAAGCGTAGAACTTACCCGGATGCAACCTTGAGGGCACTATAAAGTCCCTTGCGCCCTCTGGTGTAGATTTGGTCAAAAAGGGCGTTTCCACCTCCACAAAGCCGTTCTCCACAAAGACCTTTCTTGCTATCTGATAAGCCCTGTGCCTGAAGAGGAGGTTTTCCTTCATGCTTTCCCTTCTGAGGTCCAGGTATCTGTATTTGAGCTTTATCTCTTCTGAGATAGGCGTTTCTTCATCCACTGGAAAGGGCAAGATCTCCGCACTGTTTATAAGTTCCACATAATTTGCCAAAACCTCAAAGTTTCCTGTCTTTAGCCTTGGGTTTTCTGTGCCGGGTGGTCTTCTTCTGACGATCCCCTTTATACATATAACATCCTCTGAGCCCAACCTGTCTGCCACTTCGTAGGCGGAGGGAGAGCTCAGCTCCTCCACCACCACCTGCACTATGCCCTCCCTGTCCCTTAGGTCTATGAAGACCACCCCTCCGTGGTTTCTGACCCTATGGACCCAACCACAGAGAATAACTTCTTTGTCTAAGTCCTCTTGGGATATTTGCCCGCAGTATTTGGTGCGCTTAATCATAAGCAAAAAATTATAAGGGAATTAGAAGGGTTTCCCGGGCACCTTCTCCCAATCCTTGAGGAAGAGCTCTATGCCTTTGTCGGTTAGCGGATGCTGGAAGAGTTTTTTCATCACCTCAAAGGGCATTGTGCATATGTCCGCCCCTATGAGCGCCGCCTCCAACACATGCATGGGATGCCTTACGCTTGCCACTATTATCTGAGTGTCAAAATCATAGTTGTCGTATATGGTCTTTACATCCCTTATGAGCTTCATACCATCGCTGGAAACATCATCCAATCTGCCTATGAAGGGAGATACAAAGGTGGCTCCCGCCTTTGCCGCAATAAGTGCCTGAGTAGGAGAAAAGACCAAGGTAACATTGGTGGGAATTCCCTCCGATTCAAGCTCCTGAACCGCTATCATACCTTCCGGTGTCATGGGAATTTTCACCACCACATTATCACCAAGCTCCGCCAGTTTTCTTCCTTCTTCCACCATACCTTTAGCATCCCTTGATACCGTCTCCAAGCTAACTGGACCATCCACCAAATGCAGTATTTCCTTTGCCACCTCCAAAAAGGGTCTTCCTGTCTTGGCTATGAGGGTTGGGTTGGTGGTGACGCCATCCAGTATACCCCATTCTAAAGCCTGCCTTATTTCATCCACATTTCCTGTATCTAAAAAGAATTGCATGGCAAACCTCCTTTACACTATTTTAATTCCCTCTTGACCTTCTCGTAAGCACTCACCAAGTATCCCAGGAAGGCGTTTTCCGGCTGAGCTCCCACAAACTCTGCTACACCTCTGTTTATAACTATCTTTGGCACACCAACCACCTGATAGCCCTCCGCCAGGTCCATGTTCTCGGTGGCGTCCATGAACACTGCACTTATGTAGTCGTTTGCCATGGCAAAGTTCATAGCCATAAGCGCAGCAGAGGGACAATAGCCACAGGATGTGGTCACAAAGACCAAAATTTCCATGGGTATGTCTATGGACTGGAGAAGCTCCAGGGTTTTTTCGCTGAGCCTGGGCTTTCTCTTTGAAACCTGAATGATGCCGTTTATGAGGGTTGAAAACTCAAGCCCCGCAGGAAGTCCCACATACCTTATGCCATAATCCTTTTCCCCCTCTATGACAATGGTAGGCACCCTCTCAATGCCATAGGCAGATGCCTTGTCTTTGTCTATCAACGGTGAGTATATTTCAAGCTTTACTTTGCCTTGGGATACCTCTTCCACTTCCTTAAGAAGTTCCTCCGCAGTAGGACAGGTCTCACAACCTATGGCTTGACTGAAAAGCTTCAGGCTAACAGGGTTTTCAAGCTCCTTTTCAAACATCCCCCTTAGCTGGGTCCTCACTTCTAAGCTCAAAAGCATTTTTTTGACCTCCTTTATAAGTTTATAATTATAAGCTCAAATGCTTAAAATCGGCATTACCATAGGAGATCCAGCGGGAGTAGGACCCGAGATCATAGTGCGTTTGATGGAACACTTAGACCCACAATACGCTTACATAATATACGGAGAGGAGAAGATATTAAAAGCCTGTGCAAAGGAACTTGGAAGGGATTTTACCGCCAATTTGATAAACAGCCCACAGGAAGTAAACGCCCCGGGCGTTTATCTCATTGACCTGAACATATGCGACACAGAAAGACCATCCCCCTCCTACACCTCGGGAAAGGTGGCAGTAGCCTACTTGGGAAGGGTTGTGGTGGATGCGGTCTATGGCAACATAGACGGGCTTTTGACCATGCCCATAAGCAAGTTTTGGGCTAGGATGGCGGGTTTTTCTTACGAGGGTCAGACAGAGTTTTTGGCGCAGGCTTTCAGGGTAAAGGATTATGCCATGTTGATGTATTCAGAGACCATAAAGGTTGCCCTGCTTAGCACTCATATATCTCTGAAGGAGGCAATAGAGAGGGTTCAGAGGGAAAACATAGTAAAAAAGGTCAAGCTTTTGGCGGAGGAGTTTAAAAGGTGGTTTAAAAAATCTCCCCAGATTGGAGTTTTGGGATTGAACCCCCATGCAGGAGAGGGAGGAACCATTGGAGAGGAAGATATAAAGGAAATTTCCCCGGCGGTGGAGGAATTAAAGTCTATGGGATACATAGTGGATGGTCCCCTATCTCCAGACACTGCCTTCTTAAACAGAGATTACGACCTATTTTTGTGTATGTATCATGACCAAGGGCTAATACCTTTTAAACTTTTAGCCTTCAGAGAAGGAGTAAATATGACCCTTGGAATTCCCTTTCCAAGAACTTCTCCCGACCACGGAACCGCCTACGATATAGCCTGGAAAGGAATAGCAGATATTTCTCCCTCCCTGCATGCTTTAAGGTTATGCGAAAGGTTGGCTAAAAACAACAGATGAAAGGGGGCAAAAGCCCCCACAGGAAGATTACTTCTTCTCGAGGCTGTTCTAAAAATCCCTCATCGGGACGTCCCCCCAGCGGATAAGGGAACTAACCCTTTCCTCACCCTGTCCCACACTCCCTTGCGGGAGGAGAGGAGTATTCCCCTCTCAAGAACAGGGAAGAGGAGGGCTACCTTCAGAACCTGCTGGACAATGGCAAGGATTTTAAAATCCTTCCCGTCTTCAGGGTTCCTTCCATTGGTCCCACAACGGGCACCCAGCAAGCTATGAAAGCTTTTTTATAATACCCTCATCTCCTGTCTTCTTTGTTATCTAAGACTATGCCCATGTTTACGCATAAACTCACATTCTCTGTAAGCCTGATAGCTCTCGCTTTTTTCCAAGCACTCTTTTTTTGCAGAAAGATTCTGTAATTTCATCTGCTTGCATTTTTCCCAATTTTGGCTGCACCACCACTCCTTGTACTGTTTTCCACCACCAATAGGATACTGCCCCTGAGAACTGCCCGATTGTGCTTGCTGGGCAAAGGTGATGCTTACAAAGGCTAGGGCTACGGCTAGTGCTGTTAGCTTCTCCATGACAACACCTCCTTATAGGGTTTTGATGTAATTTATATTACAGGTTCAAGGATGAAAATTTCATGAAAAAATGGCGGAGCCTATCCTAACTATGGTGGCACCCTCTTCTACTGCAACTTCAAAATCCTCGGACATGCCCATGGAAAGGTGAGGAAGCTTTATCTTATACAACTCCTCCAGCCTTTCTTTTAACTTTCTTAGCTTTACAAAGTAGGGTCTGACTTCCTCTGGGTTTTCCTTGTGAGGAGGGATCGCCATAAGCCCGAGAACTCTCAGATTTTTTAAACTCAGGCAATATTCAAAGAGTTTTTCTAGGTCCTCCTCCTGAACGCCTCCCTTTGTCTCCTCCTTTCCCAAGTTTACCTCAATGAGAACATCCTGAACCCTTCCGAGCCTTTCTGCCCTCTTTTGAATTTCCTCCGCAAGGGACTGCCTGTCTAAGGAGTGGATGAGGGATACTTTGTCTATGATGTACTTCACTTTGTTGGTTTGCAAGTTTCCTATAAAGTGCCAGTCTATGGGTAGGTCCTTGAGCTCTTCAAACTTCTTAAGAAAGTCTTGGGCTCTGCTCTCTCCAAAGGCACGCACACCACATTGATAAGCCTCTTTTATCTTTTCCGCGTTGGCATACTTTGATGCACCAAGGAGCAGGACCTCCTCTCTTTTTCTTCCTGCCCTTTCGCAAGCCCTTGCGAGCCTTTGTTCAATCTTTTGGATTTTGTGGCAAATCACATTATAATTATATCCTTAGCCGGAGTGGCGGAACTGGCAGACGCGGGAGACTCAAAATCTCCTGCCCGCAAGGGCGTGGGGGTTCGAGTCCCTCCTCCGGCATTTAAAAAATCATGAAAGGCA
>DAIUER010000054.1:0-5681 GCA_036845005.1 Thermocrinis sp. | reverse complement strand
TCCCCAAACTCCCCTTCCCCGTAAGTGTAAAGGATATGAGAGGGCTTTACTTTAGCCTTATGGCTGTATCCGTGCAAAACGATCTCTTGCCCCAGTGCTTTCAAAAAACCCAAAAAATCCTTATGTTTATAGAGGGGATATTCCTCCATGTAGTTTGGAATGACCAAAAGGGAGAACTTATCTATTTTTAGCCCTTGCAAAAACTCCACCGCCTGATAAACTTCCTGTTTGTAAAAAGGCGACACATCGTGAATTTCTACTATGGCATACATCCTACGAAATATGCTAAGGCTTTAGTGTTAAGAAATCATTAATTTTTGGCAAAAAAACTTAACAATTTCTTAACATTTTACCTTTACAGTTTTCGCCGATGATAAATCACGTAGCCACCTATGGCAATACGCTGAGCCTACACTTTGATAGTGTTGAGGTGAAGGTTCTCTTTAAAAGTAGGGTGGAGGGTTTGAAGGGTATAAAAATAGAAAAAGAAAGCTACAAGACTTTAAAGCTTAAAGTGGAAGACCAAGCCCTATTAGAAAGCCTGCGTGAGAACTTAGAGAGAAGGGAAAGTCTAACGATTGAGGACTTGCATTTTTATCTTTCTCCTTTCATCAAGCACCCTGCCCTCAAGCTTGCCTTTTCTATTTTTACCTTTGGTTTTGCGGTAGGATTGCTAAGTTTTTCTGTATGCAGTATATTTATTGTCCCTACCCTCAAAACTACCTTTGTGAGGTAAAGGATGCTGAACTTTAACATTCCACCCACCGTAGGAGGATGCCTAAGCACCAACATGCTCCTTTATGGCGTAGGTGCATTTGTGGGTCTTGTGGTGCTAAACAGGCTTCTAAAGGACTCAAGACCTCTGCTGGTGTCTGCCACCAAGGAGGTTATAGCCTTCAAGGAGTGGCTGTCAGCCAATATGGACGAGAACAAGGAGTTCTGGGAGGATGTGGTGGCAGAGGCAAAACACCTTTATAAGTTAGAGATTGAAAGAAAGCTTGAGATCCTCCAAAAACAGCAGGAAGCTTTGCAACGAATAAAACAAAACCTGTAAGGAGGTTAAGAGATAAACTTTAGTCAGATCCTAAGCAGGACTTTCTGTTCGGGACCCTTTAGCTTTGCCTTGGGCTTCGGACTTGGCATTCTTGGTGCCTATATGCTAAGCAGAATGCAAGAGCACAAAAAGTTAGAAGAAGCTCAAAAGGAAATAGAAGCCCTAATTAAAGCATTGGAGAGCAAACTCCAAGAGAAGAAAGAGGAAGGCTGATGCCCATACCTTACCAGATCAAAAGGCTCAGGGCGGGTAGCCTCAAAATCTCCTCGCCCCTTTTTAGCCTCCTCCACCACTCGGAGGAGGTAATAGGAGCCTTCTTTGAGAAGTTCGGAGGGGTAAAGAAGGTATCCTACAGCAAATCCTCAGGAAGCATAACCATATGCTACGAGCCATCTGAGTTTGACCTGATAGGCTTCATAAACTACCTTCAAACCTCCACCCCTGAACTCTTTTTGGAGGACCTCAGCAAAGAAAAGGTTAGAGTTAGCCCAGAGAAGGATGGAGGCGATAGCTTTTGGTTTGGAGTGGCAAGCCTTGGGCTAATGTTAAATTTTCTGCCCTTACCAAACCCTCTTTTGAGAGGTCTTGCCCTCTTCTCCAGCCTGCCCGTCCTTAGAAAAGCCTTTAACTCTCTGAAAAGAAAGAAGATAGATGTTCATAGTCTTGATGCGTCCGCCGTAGTTCTCACCTCCCTTTCGGGTAGCCCCTTCTCCGCCCAGCTTATGCAGGAGAGAAGATCACCGCAGACGGAGAGGTTATAGAGGGAGAAGCTTTAGTAAATCAGGCGTCGCTAACGGGGGAGTCAAATCCTGTTTTAAAGAGGTCTGGGGACAAGGTCTATGCGGGCACCTTTGTGGAAGATGGAAAGCTCTATGTAAGGGTTCAGGCGGTGGGAGAAGACACGGTGGTTGCGGGTATAGTAAAGATCATAGAGCAAAATATAAGGGAGCCCCTGAGCGTCCAAAAAAAGGGCAGAAGAGTTTGCCAACAGGTTCGTCCTTCCTACCATGGCAATAGGACTTTCCGCTTATGCCCTTACGAGAAACCTTCAGAGGCTGTCTTCTGTGCTAATAGTGGATTATCACACAGGCGTGCATCTTTCTACTCCTGTGGGTGTTCTCAGTGCCATATCCCAACTGGCTGAGAGAGGTATTTTGGTAAAAAGCGGAAGCAAGCTGGAAATTTTGGCAAAAACGGACACCTTTGTAATGGACAAAACGGGTATTCTGACAGTGGGGCACCCTCGCATAATAGATATGGTGGGTCTGTCCATCTCGGAGGAGGAGGTTCTGCTTTATAGTGCATCCCTTGATCAGAGGATCACCCATCCCGTGGCAAGGGCAATAGTAAAGCTGGCGGAGGAGAGGGGAATAACGCTACTGCCAAGACTGGATTCCAAGTATCACATAGGGCTTGGTATAGAGGGCGTTATTGATGGAAAGCACTTTTTGCTCGGTAGCACGCGATTTATGCAAAAAAAGAGAATAAAGATCTCCCAGGAGATCAGAGAACTGGTGGATAAGTTCCATTCGGAGGGAAAAAGCGTCTTGTATCTCGTCCAAGAGAGACAAATCGTGGGACTTATCACCTTCTCGGACCCGCTTAGAGAGGAGGCAAAGGATGTGGTCAGGGCTTTAAAGAGCAGGGGCAAGAGGGTTATCCTTTGCACTGGCGATAACGAGGGTGTAGCCAGCTACATAGCCAAGACCTTGGGCGTAGACCAATTTTATGCGAGGGTCTTTCCCGCAGAGAAGGCTCAGATCGTCAAAAGGCTCAGGGAAGAAGGCAGGATAGTAGCCTTTGTTGGAGATGGAGTAAACGACTCGCCAGCCCTGACCAGTGCAAGCGTGGGTATATCTCTAAGAAGCGGAACGGACATAGCCATAGAGGTGGCAGATGTGGTTATCGGAGACAGCCTGTGGCACCTTTTGGACGCGGTGGATGTGTCCCAAGGGCTCATAAGAAAGTTATCCAGAATATACAGCCTTAACGCCATAGCAAACACGGTGGGCTTGGTAGGCTCTGCCTTTGGACTTATAGGTCCAAGCCTTACCACCTTAATAGACAACGGTAGCACCATTGCTTTAGCTACCTATGCCCTTAAAAAAATTTAAGGAGGTTTAGCCATGGAAGAGAAGGACCTAAAGCAAGAGTTAGAGAGGATCAAGCAAGAGCTGGAGGAACTCAAGAAAAAGCTCTCCGTTGAGGAGGGCAAGTCCGTAAAGGAGCTTCCTCAGGAAGCAGTCAAAAAGCTGGTGGAAACTGCCTCGGAGGTGGGCAAAACCGCCATGGAGATAGCGGAGAAAGCCTTTGCGGTGGTGAAGGATGCCGCTGTTGGTGCGGTTGAGGGAGCCAAAGGTGCTCTCAAGGAGGAAAAGAAAGAGGAAGAACAAAAGCAATGAAACTGATAAAGACAAGGAGCGGTAGATATATAAACGCCTACCATGCTATAGCCTTTTCTATAGAAGAGAGCGTAATAGAGGTGGAGGGCAAAAGGAGAAGGGTGTATAATCTGGTGGTTCATTTGCCCCAGCCCCTCCTCCCCGCCATCCTTGGTATATATCCCACCGAAGAGGAAGCCCATCAATCCTTGGAAGTTCTGGTAAATGCGCTCTGCGGAGAGGAAAGCATAGTCCATGTTGAAAGCCACTTCTGAGGACATCAAAATAGAGCTTAGGGCTGTGGCACACAAGCTGGAGGAAGGACACAGGGAAAAGCTAACAAAAATATCCCCTCCCATACTGGTGGCAATAGAACTACCCCACAGCCTCGAGAGTGTCCTGTTTTTGGTGGGAGAGGGAAAAATAAAGGAAGTTCATCAGGAGGACCTCTCAGACAGTAAAATATACTTGGGCTACAGGGAGTTTAAAAGGCTCTTAGAAAAGCCCCAGAGGATCCTTCAATACATTGCCAGCGGAAGGGTGCGTATAATGGGAGACCTAAGGCGCGTTCTTTCTTCCCTTGAAGTCCTGAGTAAATAAGCTTCATAAGTTCTTTACTTTTTCTACATATTTTTTAATGTCAAACTTTGCTTCCAAGCCCGATGCACTCATGTATCGGATTTTTCCAAAGATCTTTCTCTCTTTCCAAGGTCTATCGTGGGTTCCAAAACACCAAGATATTCCCGCATAACCGTTTGGGTCCCTTCCATCAAGCTCGTATTTATCGTTCAGATAGCACGCTATATCAAAGGCTTTCTTTGGGTCATCAGTCCATTCTATAAGCTTTTTGCACCAATACATTCTCATGTAGTTGTGCATCTTTCCTGTTTTCAAAAGTTCTAACTGTGCGGAATTCCAATATTCATCGTAAGTTTTTGCATTTTCAAGCTCTTCAATTGTGTAAATATACTCCCTTTTGTCGTTTTTGTGTTCTTCCAATGTTTCTTTAGCCCAGTCTGGAATACCTTCATACTGATTATAGTTTGGATTGTAGTAGCAAAAGTTCCTCGCAAGCTCCCTCCAAACTATAAGCTCGTTAAAAAAGCTATCCACGTTTTCATCGTGTCTTCCATACTTTGATAAAACCTCAAGGACCACTTCTATGGGTGAGATCTGTCCAAAGTGCAAATAAGGGCTAAGGTTTGATTGATAATCAAGCTCCGGATAGGACCTAAACTCTTTGTATCTATAAAGTTTTCTCTCAATAAACTCCTCCAAGTATTTTCTTGCTTGACTATAGCCTCCCACAAAAGGTGATAAGCTAACGCTTTTGTCTATGTTGAGAATATTCAAAATCTCCAAGGAGTTATTGGAAGTTATCTCCTCTATTCCAAAATCAAAGCTAACCGATTTAATTTTAGGCTCCCTTGGCTTTAGTTCAACAATGTATTTGTCCAACAAACTATAAATCTTTTTTCTAAAGGTAAAGGCATAAGGTTCTTGTTTATCTGATGCAATCTCAACTGGAACACAGACATCGGATTCTATTTCATACACTGGAACATCTAATCTGTCCGCTATGTCCCTGTTAAGTTTTCTGTAATACTTCAAGTATGCTTTATCTGTAATCAAAGCATAGGCATTCTCTGATAGTTCTATAATTCTTTGTTTGATATCATTTACCTTTTCTATAGCAAACTTTATCCCTCTCTCTTCTACGGATTTTTTGGCTTCTAAAATTCCATCCAACATAAATTTGTAGTATCGTGCGTTTGAGTGTTTATACTTGTCTGTTATTGGGAAATATACCAAAAGTGGTTTTCCGCTTTGATTTGACAGCTCTATGGCAAACTCAAGGCTATGGTTGAAGTTTGCCCTGTGGCTGTGGGACATCCAGTATATTATGTATTTGCCATTTGTGTTAAACTGTCTGCGGTTTATAACCTTTACTCTTCCTGCAAACTCTGCTCCCATTGACTATCTCCTTGTTTTACTATAATAACCCATGCTTATTCTAGTTTTTTACAAATAAAATGTAAAATTTTAAATCTAAAACGATAAAAATCAGCTTCATCACAAAAAAAATTCCCGTATGATATACGATGAAAATAAACCATAGGAGGTGTGCCATGAGGAAGTTTTTAGTAGCCTTTGGCTCAGTAGCACTTTTGACAGCCGGCTATGCTAACGCTCAGCAAACCCTGTACGAAAAGCTCGGCGGCAAACCGGCAATCGATGCAGTGGTC
>DAIUER010000053.1:0-5691 GCA_036845005.1 Thermocrinis sp. | reverse complement strand
GAACACATAATGGCACATGAGGTTAGGGAGAACCTATACCGTCAGCTCTTTTCTCCCGTCAAATGGTTTCAAAGCGTCCAATACATGGTGGAAGTCTTGGGAGTGGATACCTTTGTGGAGATAGGTCCCAAGAATGTGCTTTCAAAGTTGGTTAAGCAGACAATAAGCGGAGTGAGGGTTTTTAACGTGGAAAAGGTGGAGGATTTGGAGAAGGTGAAAAAAGCCCTATAAAAAATTAAGCCGGGCAAAAGCCCGGCAAGCTTTAAACATAGTTTCTCACCACAATTACGAGCCCTACACCTATGAATACAATAGCCCACAGAACGACTGTAAAAACAGAGAGGTCTCCAAGGTTTTTTTCTGTTTCGGAAGCTTCATAAACTTTACCTTTGGGTGTTTTCCCTGCTTGGTAAGCCATCCACCATGTGTAGGCAAACAGAACGAGCCCTGTTAGGAGGGTTCCCAAAAAGAGCAGTGGGCTCAAAAATTCCAAGTTCAGCTTGTATTCGTATATGGAATATCCAAACCTTGAGGTTGAGGCAACTCTAAGGTACTCCCTGAATACCGCTATAAGCAATATGGCTACAGACCCAGCTAAGAGAGAGGGTATTGCCATCTTAGCTGGGTTCTTTTGGGAAGAGAATACCACGCCTGCACAAAGAACAAGTCCCAAAACTGAAAGCCAAGTAAAGATGCTTCCTTTTGCACCCCAGTCTGCGGGTATGGTGAATATGTAAAGGATGTGAGATGCGATCCAGCCTATGCCTGCGTACATAGCAGCGCGTACTCCCACCTTTCCAGCCCAGTCAAGGTAATCTTTGTCCATGTCCTCCCTGCTTCTGAAGTACCAGTTGTAAAGCATGAGAAATACACCCGTTACAGCGATTGAGGGGAATACTAAGAACGATAAATACCTGAACACATTAAAGGCGTATATGTTCCATCCGCTTATGTTCATAGTCCCTCCGCCATTCGTGTACCACTCTACCCATTTTTCTGGATAAAGGGCTTGGTAATTCACCACGTGGATGATAAACCCTACAAGGAGCAAAAACAGGACACCAAGAACAGCCATAGGCATGGACATTGAAGGTTTATTCTTTGTAAAGTAAGCTCCCCATATAAGGTAATAACCTACGAGGAGGAAGCCAATGAAGAGCATATACCACGAAGCAGAAAGGCTGGCGGATGCGTACCAAAGTGGGTCATAGATCACTTGATAAAAGAGCAGTGGAGCGACCCCAAGGACTATAGCCAAAGAGACAGAAACCTTTGAGAGTTCAAGGGTTGCCTTAGCAAGCCTCTGCCACCTCTCTTCCTTTTTCGTAAAGCCGTAGATAGTAAAGAAGAGACCGCCAACAGAGGTGTAGACAAAGATCATATGAAATATCCATGTGAGCACCTGAAGCACCTGCATAGTAACAGGGTAGAAGGGGGCCCCCGCAGGGTCAGCCATAGCCTTTAGCATAGCCCCCACATCACCAGCAAACGCCCATTTTCCACCTATTAACATAAAGGAAAAGATGAACAGTAAAAACCACCTTACCATGTCTCTCATGGCTGAGACTCCTTTTTGGCTTCTGCAGATGTCTTGGGAACTTCTATCTTTGCAGAAACGGAACCACCGTTGGAGATCATGTGGGCTATGTAAGCAGAGAGGGCTCTTAGCTCTTCATCCGTGCCTACAAATTTTGGCATATAAGGTGGGGGATTGTCTCTAAGGTAGCCTGCCAAAAAGCCATAAACAGTGTTAGGGTCTGCCATTCCTTCAAATTTCTGTGCAAAGGGTCTTAGCCCCGTAGAACCCGTTACATTATGACAACTAGAACACTGGAGGATTGCGATTGCCTTTCCAGCCATTATCTCGTTCTGAGAATCTATCTTCTTAAGACCTTCTGGAACGAAAGCGTTTACTGTCAGCAGTCCTTTTTGGTCTATAACGGGAACTTCAGACTCTATACCCTTGGCAGGGACATCCCTGGAGACTATCTGGTTAACCCACAAAAACTCACCGGCTATGTAGGGTTTTCTTATGCTCTCTCTGATTTTCTCTTCAGGAAAGACACCCGTGAAGTATATGAGGATGAATATGGGAATGGATACCCAGAACCTTGCAACCTGTGGCCTGATAGCGGTTAGGAAGAAGTAGGTAAGGACGATAAGAATGGTTAGCATTATGGATACTTTCATGTAAAGGGGAACAACGCCTTCAATTATCACGTGGCTTCTTTCGGGAAGGGTGGACATATACCACGCAAAGAACACAAACCCAAAAATAACACCACCGATGCCCCAGTAAGAGAGGGTTTTGACTATATCCTTGTAGACTTTCTCCGGAAGGCCCTTCTTCATAAGCGATGCTATGCCAAGGCCTACAATACCGGCTATAGCAAACATGTAAGCTGTTCTTGACAATAGGTGGGGGAAGTAGTTCTTGTTGTAGAAGGCGTCAAGTATGCTACCCGTGGCGAACCATTTTTCGTGCCCTGGGGAGAGCATAAAGGAAAGGATTCCCACTATTATGTACATGGTTGCCCAAGAGCCTACGGCAAAAATCCATGCAAGCCTAAGCCAGCTTCTCTGATCAATCCTTCCCAAGGTATAAAAGAGGATATACACAAGGGTCACCTCTGCCACAAACCAAATCCACTCCGCAGCCCACACCCACACAAAGTTGTGGATAAGTGCAGAAATACCCCGTGGGTTAGCAACGGTTGCGGAAAACCATATGCCCGGACCAGTTATAGAGCCCGATACGTAAGAGAAGACAAGCAGTCCTAAAAGGTACTTTTTGATGTAGTCGTAGATCTGGGGCTGGTTTTCCCTGTAGGCTTTTGTAGCTAAGTACGCCAAAAGAATAGAGGCACCCACAGAGGTATGGGATGCCAATACGTGAAGGGAGGCTATTATGCCTAAAATAGAGCCACTACCCACTACGGGCACATACCACATAGGGTAAAGACCCAACACATCCATGGCTACACACCTCCTGTTAAGTTATTGTTAACCTAACAATAAATTTAACATTATTTTTATCATTGTCAAGGGTTGAAGGCTGGCTGTGGTAAAATACATGTAAATGCTTTGGCAAAAACATGTCTTTGAACTGCTTGAACTTTTGAAAAGAAAGGAGGTCAAACCCTCCGAGGTGGTTCAAGCCTTTTATGAGAGGTTCTCTCAGACAGAAGAAAAAGTCAGGGCGTACATCACACCCACTTACGAACAAGCCCTAAAGCAAGCCAAGGAGTTGGAAGGGAAAAACCCAGAAGACTATCCCCTTTACGGCATCCCCATAGCCATAAAGGACAACATAAACGTGGAGGGATATCCTACCACCTGTGCGTCAAAGATTTTGGAGGGCTACATCTCTCCTTACGATGCCACTGTGATAGAAAGGCTAAAGAAAGCGGGTGCCCTTATCGTGGGAAAGACCAACATGGACGAGTTTGCCATGGGCTCCTCTACTGAATACTCTGCCTTCTTTCCCACCAGAAACCCTTGGGACTTGGATAGGGTTCCCGGAGGTTCCTCCGGTGGTTCTGCGGTGGCGGTGGCTGTTCTGTCTGCACCCTTGTCCCTTGGCTCGGACACGGGAGGCTCCATCAGACAGCCCGCCAGCTTTTGCGGTGTGATCGGGCTAAAGCCCACCTACGGGAGGGTCTCTCGCTATGGGCTTGTAGCCTTTGCCTCCTCCTTGGACCAGATAGGTCCCTTTGGAAGAAGAACAAAGTATGTAGCCCTTTTGATGGAAATCATTAGCGGGTATGACCCAAAGGACTCTACCAGTGCTAAGGTGGATGTGCCCAAGTTCAGCGAGGAGTTAGAAAGAGAGGTCAAAGGTTTAAAGGTTGGCATTCCTAAAGAGTTCTTTGAGTTTGAGATGGAGGAAGGCGTTAAAGAGTGCTTTGATAACTTTGTAAAATTCTTTGAAGGGCTTGGGTTTGAAATAGAGGAGATCTCTTTGCCCCACAGCAAGTATGCCATACCTACCTACTACATAATAGCACCTTGCGAAGCAAGTTCCAACTTGGCTCGTTATGATGGAGTGCGATATGGTTATAGGGCAAGGGCAAAGGATATAAACGAGATGTACGCAAAAACCCGGGACGAGGGCTTTGGACCAGAAGTCAAAAGGAGAATTCTTTTGGGCACCTTTGCCCTCTCCACCGGATACTATGAAGCCTACTACCTAAAAGCTATGAAGGTTAGGGCGCTTATAAAGAGGGATTTTGAGGAGGCTTTCAAAAAAGTAGATGTGATCGCATGCCCCACTTCTCCCATCACCGCCTTTAAGTTTGGAGAGAGAACTGAGGACCCCATAAAGATGTATTTGGCGGACATCTTTACAGTGAGCGTCAATCTGGCGGGACTGCCAGCCATTTCAGTGCCAATAGGAAGGGTAAATAACCTGCCGGTGGGCGGACAGCTCATAGGCAGACCCTTTGACGAAGCTACCCTCTTAAAACTCTCTTACCTCTGGGAGCAACACTACAAACACTACCAAGAAATCCCTCTATGAGGCTTCTCTCCATAGACACCTCCTTTTCCTTTTTTAATCTATCTGTGGTAGAAGATGGCAACCTATCAATGCTATACTACGAGGATAGCAAAAAGAAGGGCTTGGAACTTTTGCCCACCCTTTTAAACAAACTTGGCATAAAGCCCGAGGATTTTGACGCCTTTGCCCTCTCGGTGGGTGTTGGCTATACTACTCCCTTGAGGATAGGCATAACCTTTTTAAAAACCGTAGCCTTTTTGACCCAAAAGCCTTTATACACCTACGAGAATTTGGAGCTGATGCTCAGGTATGTGCCTGTGAAAGCACCGAAAACCGCCCTTTTGAGGGTGAGCAGTCATATCATCTACAGGGTTCAAAATCAAGAGGGCACAGGTCCCATAAAGCTCTGGAAAGGGGAACCTTTGGAGGGCACCACCATTGCCCTCAGAAGCCACTCTATAGACTTTGCGGAACTACAGCTTGATTTTTTCCCTTTTTCCGCCTACGGTGGCTTACTTTCCTACGAAAGGTTAAAGGCTGGAGAGCCAGGGGTAGACCTTTTTAGCTTGGAACCATGTTATATTTAATGGGATGAGGGTAGGGATCGTTCTTGGCACTGCACCTATAACTCCCTTAGAATTTTGGGTGGGGGTGGAAAAGGATCATTTGGTCCAACTAGACGATGTACTCTATGCGGAAACTCAGCTCGCCAACGGACAGAAGGTCAAATTCTACGGAGTGGTGCAGGAGGTTCAAAAGTTCTTGGAGGGTGCCCAGTGGGTCTATGATGCCCACTTGGCTATACAGGGAGTGATACCGGTAAATGTGGCATACATAGCAAAGGTGGCCCTTACAAGGGTGGAGCCGGAGTTCTTTGTGCCACCCTCTCCGGGAGACCCCGTTTATTTTGCGGAGGGTGAGGAGCTTGAAAAGGCGTTGTATTACGACCAAATGAAGGTAAAAATCCCCGCAGGTCTCACCCGCTCCGGACAGGTGGTTTATCTCAACTACCACTTTTTGGACGGCACGGAGGGCGCCCATGTGTCCATATCGGGTATGTCTGGTGTGGCAACAAAAACCTCTTACGCCCTCTTTTTGCTCTACTCTATACTCAACAAGGTGCAGGATCAAAGGATAAGAGGGCTTATCTTCAACGTGAAGGGTAAAGACCTTCTGTGGTTGGACAAGAGAAA
>DAIUER010000052.1:0-5701 GCA_036845005.1 Thermocrinis sp. | reverse complement strand
CTTTAGCCATAGGGAAATTTTATACCCATTTTAGTAGGGCGTGGATGATTATAGTCAAACAGACTCAGTATAATAAAGAACTGAGATATGCTAAGGCAGAACTTGGATTATTGGGAGATATCTCTGAAAAATCCCGAGCCAATAATAGACGAGTATTACACCTTTAACAAGCTAATTGTCCAAAATCAAAATCTAATTCAAAAGGTAGAAAGACTGCGAGAGTTGATAACCACCTACTGCGTGCTTTTGGAGATTGATAGGCAAGCGTTAGGCAAGGTTTTAGATGAAATATATATGATAGCCTTACATAAGAACATACAATACACGGAGTTTATAGCCTTTTGGAAAACCTTGGACCTTTCTTATTCATCCTTCCGTCAGCTACCAGAACAAGATAGGAAGTTAATGTTGCACAAAATATTAGAAGAGTATTGTGAAAAAAGGAGAAAGCTATACGATGAGCTTGGATATTCAAACATCGTGGTGCAAGCCTTATATGACAGCGGAGTATCAAGAAAAAAGGGAAAAGCTGGAATAGAAAAAATCACAAATTTAATTCTTCAGAAGTTAAAAAATTCTCAAATATTTAGGACTATTGATGAGCTAAGAAGTCAAATCTTGGGATACTTCCTGCCGGATAAAAACAAGGTTCTTTTTGAGGAATTTATAGAAAACTATAACATTGAATACAGATTTAGCCAGACATATCAGGGCAAGTTGCCTGATGTTGTTTTAAAAGTAGTGGATCAATTTTTTATTATAGAAGCAAAACACATAAACGAAACAGGAGGAGCTCAAGATAAACAGATAGCTGAGTTGATTAGCTTTGTAAATCAACGGGAGCCATCTCAAAACATACACTATGTAGCATTTCTTGACGGATTATATTTCAGTTGCTTTATAAATCCACCTAAAGGAAGCAAAGTGTCCCAACAGAAGGAAGACATTGAGAATTGTCTAAAGCGTAATCATAGCAACTTTTTTGTAAATACCGCAAGATTTGTAAATTTGTTGCAGGACTTAAATGAGGTGCGATTATGAAATATGGGAATTTAGTGGAAAATTTAGTAGGTGAAGATAAAAGGAGAATATACGGAGAGCACTTAACATCCATTCAAGTATTTGAAAGATATATCTTGCCAGAAATAAAGGATAAGCTTTACAGCTACCTTTGGGCAGACCTTTTCTGTGGAGAGGGCAACCTTATCCTACCAATTCTTAATCTTGTCCCTCCAGAGAAGAGGGAAACCTTCTTTTTGAAACACATAATTCTTCTTGATATTCAAGAGGAGATGGTAGAAAAAGCAGTGAAAAACGCATGCAGTTATGGAATTCCAGAGGATATAGCCCGTCAAAGGATCATGATCAGGGACACCATTAAAGACTACCCAGCATTTATTCTCCACAGTGAGTTTCCAGTGTTTCATATAACTAACCCGCCCTACCTTTACAAAGGCTATATTGCAAAACAAAAGTCTAACAAAAGGTTATTGGAATACTTCAGCGGAGATTTTGAACCCTACCAAGACCTTTATCAGTTGGCAATGATGAACGACCTAAAGCATGGAATAAAAAAGATGATCTACATTATTCCTTCAAACTTTCTTTTCGGTTCTGCTATTTCAAATAAAATTAGGGAGGATTTTCTCAAGTTCTACACAATAAAAAAGGCTTACATTTTTGAAAGGAAGATTTTTGAACATACGGGAACTAATGTGTGCATATGCTTTTTTGAAAGAAAACCTGAACCCAAAAAAGAAAGTATCACCTTTGAGGGAATAAAAATAAATAGTGAAGTGAAAAGAAAAATATATGTTCTTGAACCTAAAAACCACTTTAGGGCGGGTAATGAGTTTGATGAGTTTGTCTCTAAATACAAATCTAACAAGCCTTTGAAGTTTTCCTTCTACCTGACAATGGATGAAGTAGAAAAGAATAGAGGAAATAGACCTGTTTCTGTAATAGATGTTAGCATTTTTGATGGTAAAGAATATGAAAGGAAGACGTTGTACGTTAATGACAAACTTTATGAGAGGATAAAGTCAAACATTCTCTTTGTCAGAACCCTTGATACAGGCAAGCAAGAGGGAAGGGCAGGGCTATATGTGATAAAAGATGTCTATGGAGTAGATGGGATTTTGGTTTCAAAGGAAAAATACAGAACGCATCCTACCCAACTTTTCTTTTCTCCATCTATCCCAGTAGATGTTCAACTACTTCTGAAAGATTACTTCAATATGGTGTTGGAATACTTTAGAGGTTTAACTGATAGTGAATTTATGACAACCTATAAGTATTCAGATAGCGAATACACGAGGAAATATTTGGGACTTTCTCAGGTAAAGGCTATAATAGAGACTTTCCCTTATGAAAGAGGTAAATTAAAAGAGCTTGCTGAAATCGTAAAAAACAAAAACGCAGAGGAGTTAATTTCTTTTATTAAAAACATGCACAGTAAGATAAAGCTATTACTCTAAAGGTATGCTATAATCATTAAACATGATGGAGGAGATTTTCAAAAGCACAGAAGAGGATATGAAAAAGGCTGTTCAGTATTTCAAGAACGAGATAGCTGGCTTGAGGACAGGAAGGGCGAGCACCGCCTTGGTGGAGGAGATCAAGGTAGATTATTACGGCTCAAAGGTCCCTATAAAACAGTTAGCTTCCGTCAGCGTCCCGGAGGCAAACCAAATAGTTCTGCAGGTTTGGGACAAGGGAGCGGTGGATCTGGTGGAGAAAGCAATAATAGAAAACCTAAACCTAACACCCCAAAAGCAAGGAAACGTCCTAAGGCTAACTCTACCACCTTTAACGGAGGAGAGAAGAAGAGAATTGGTGCGCATGCTCCATAAGATGGCGGAGGAGGCAAGGGTGGCGGTTAGAAACATAAGGAGGGACGCAAAGGAGCTGATAGAAGATCAAGAAGGTGTTTCCGAGGACGAGATAAAGAGGGCTTTAGAAAGACTCCAAAAGCTAACAGACAAATACATTGAGGAAATAAACCACTTAACGGAGGCAAAAGAAAAAGAGATCCTTGGCTAAGGCTCGCACACGTAAAGTCTGTAGTTGCCATCAAACTCCCTTGCCCTCAAAATTTCCCTGCACTCCCTTATGTCCTCTTTGCTTATGAGCATCGCCCTGTGATTGGGAACATGGTCTGTCTTTGGCACGCATCTTTTCAAATAAAAGGGAATGGAGGATATCTCTGCCCCTCTGTAGAAATATACGGGTCCGTTAAAATCCTTTAGAAAGGGCATTGCCTTTGTTTGAAACCGGTTTTTTTCATAAAAATACACACCCACGCTTAAACCTAAGAGGAAGACAGTGGCTATCATTAAAACCCTCTTTATGTAGTCCATGGAAAGGTGGTAGGCGAAGGCTATGGAGAGGGCAGGATAAGAAAAGAGTATATAGTGGTGTAGTTTGTTTTTGGCAAAGCTGAAAAAAACGACCACAAACACAGCCCAAAGCAAGAAGGGAAGAATTTTTTGCTCCTTTTTAAAGAGCTTTGGAATGGCTGGAAGGTAGAAAATGAAGGCAACGGCAAGCACAATAAGATAGTAATAAAAGGGGTAAGGATGGGTGATAGCTTGCCCTGTGTATCTCATTATGTTTTCATAGATGAAAAACTTTTGAAAGTATGCCCAGCCAAAGTTATAGAGCATAAGATAATACCAGCTTCCGCCCACCAACATAAAAAGAAGGATGCCCCTTAATTGAAGAAATGCAAGATCTCTTTTGAGGATCAAATAAGCACCCAGAGGTAAAAACACGCCCACCGGTCCTTTGGTTAAAAAGGCAAAGGCTAAAAAGAGCCAGCCCAAGGTGGTTCTGTTCGTTAAGAAAAAGTAAAGACCTCCCAGCATAAAGAAGGTAAGAAGCATCTCGGGGACAAAAGCCCTTGACTCCACCCACATGTGGGGCAAGGTAGCAAGCACCAAAAAGGATTTAAGGGCGGTTTCCCTGTCAAAGAAAAGCTTTGCCATAAGATATGTGAAAATTCCCACACCAAAGGCAGAAAGCCCAGAGACCAACCTAAGGGAGAACTCGTTCAATCCAAAGGGTTTGGCAAAGACCAATCCAAAATAGTAAAGCATGGGTGGTTTTTCAAAGCGCACCTGACAGTTGTAATAGGGCACCAAAAGGTCTTTGGAGCTTAGCATGTTTAAAACCGCTGAGGCGTTTCTACCCTCATCCAAAGAGGTCAGTCCCAAAAACCAATTGCCAAAGATGAAAAAGAAGAAACCAACCAAGAACCACATAATCCTTTATGCAAGGCGTAGGGCAATCAAGAAGGAGAAAATGCCTATGAGGGCTCCCACAAAAACATCAAGGGGAAAGTGTGCCCCCAAATATACTCTGCCGTAGGCTATCAGGATGGCATAGACCAAAAAGACAAAACCCACCTTTGGATTGAGCCAGAGGAAAAAGCTAACCAAGGCAAAAGCCATCGCAGTATCTCCTGAGGGAAAGGAACTCAGATGCAAAGGCTCCAAAAGATAAACATCCTCTAAAAGGGTTGCGGGTCTTGGTTGTTTGGTGAGGCGCTTTAAAACCTCCACTAGGATGGTGGATATGCCCATGGTGTATAAAAACACCTTAAGGCTTGCCTTTTGAAAAATAAACAAACCGATAAAAATCGGGATTAAAACCCAACCTTTGCCCAAAAGGTAGAATTTAGAAAAGAACGCATCCAAAAGGGGATGCCTGTTATGGTTTATGAGATAAAAAAGCTCTCTGTTAAGATAAAAGTTCTCAAAGACAACCCTAAACACCTTCCCTCTCCAGGGCAACCTTACCAGTCCTTGCCATCTCCTTTATGCCAAAGGGTCTGACCAATTCCACAAAGGCACTTATTTTGTCCTCGTCCCCCGTGATCTCCACCGTGTAGGTATCTGGAGAAACATCCACGATCTTGCCCCTAAAGATCTCTGTAAGCCTAAGAACCTCATCCCGTGCCCTTGGAGTGGCGGTATATACCTTTATCAGGGCGAGCTCCCTTTCCACATGGGGGCTATCTGTTAGGTCCCTAACCTTTATGGTATCTATGAGTTTTCTTAGCTGTTTTACCACCTGCTCTATTACTATATCGTCTCCTATTACCTCTATGGTCATCAAAGAAAACCCTTTCTCGTGGGTCTCTCCCACCGACAATCCCTCTATGTTGTATCCCTTGCCCGCTATGAGGGTTGCAACACGGGCGAGAACTCCAAGTTCATTGCGCACGAGCACAGATATTATGTGCTTTCTTGTCTCTCCCTTTTTTACTTCCCTAAGCAAAGGTGCCTTTATGGCGGACAGCTCGTTCTTTCCACCCACCGTATCGCTCATCTTTCCACCTCTGTAGTAAATTTTAAACGCTTTTTAAGGATCTCCATAGCCCTGTAGTTGGTTAAGTCCAGTTGCAAGGGTGTTATAGACACATAGCCGTGATAAACAGCCCAATAGTCGGTACCCTCCTCCAAGTGCCATCCAAACTCAGTGGCGGTGATCCAGTAAAGGGGTTTTTTGCCCGGGTCAAGGAGTTTTAAAACCTTTTCTTTGTATGCCCTCCTGCCCTGTTTGGTGATCAAAAAGCCCTTTATTTGGTCTTGGGGCAAATCGGGAATATTCACGTTCAAGTAAGTGTCTTCGGGCATGCCCTTTTCTAAGACCTCCATGACCACCTTTTTTGCCACCTTTGCAATCTCTGAAAAATTCT
>DAIUER010000051.1:0-5755 GCA_036845005.1 Thermocrinis sp. | reverse complement strand
TTTTCATCGGGTGCAATTATGCCGTTCTTTGCCCCCGCCTCCACCGCCATGTTGGTGATGGTAAAGCGCTGGTCCATGGAAAGGTGCCTTATGGCTTCACCTTCAAACTCCATAGCTTTGTAGAGGGCTCCATCCACGCCTATCTGCCCTATGGTGTGCAAAATCAGGTCTTTGCCCATCACCCATGCGGAAGGCTTTCCGTAGAAAATGAACTTCATGGAGTGGGGAACCCTCAGCCAGGTTTCTCCCGTCGCCATGGCGTAGGCTATGTCGGTGGAGCCCATACCTGTGGAGAAAGCTCCAAGGGCACCGTAGGTGCATGTATGAGAGTCCGCACCCACCACCAGGTCCCCGGGAACCACGAGACCTTCCTCCGGTAGGATCGTATGCTCTATGCCCTCTCCCTCTTGGAAGAACCACTTTATGTTGTGCTTTTTAGCAAAGTCTCTGACCATCTTTGCCTGCTCGGCGGACTTTATATCCTTGGCGGGCACAAAGTGGGAAAGGACCAAGGCAATTTTTTCTGGGTCAAAGACCTTGTCTATGTGGTATTTTTCAAGGATCCTTATAGCCAACGGGGCGGTTACGTCGTTTGCCATTGCCAAGTCTATCTTTACGGTTGCTAAATCCCCCGGCTTTACCTCCTTCTTGCCGGCATGGTCTGCGATGATCTTCTCGGTTATTGTCATTCCCATCTTTCCACCTCCTTTTTAATTTTAAACTTTAACCTCTTCCTTGGCGGGCTCTTTCTTAAACTCTTCCTTCTTGCATTCGTTCTTTACTTCAACGCCGTAGAGCTTCATCACTTCCACAAACTCCTCGCAGGAGATGGTCTCCTTCTCAAGGAGCCTTTTAACCACAGCCCTCAAGGGCTCTTTGTAGGTTTCTACGATTGCCTTGGCGGTCTCGTAGGCTTCTGTTAAGATCTTTTTGACCTCTTCGTCTATATCCTTTCTCATTTCCTCGCTTATGTCTATGGAGGTGGTCATGCCACCCAAAAAGGGATTTGCCACACGCCTTACCGCCAAGGGACCCACCTTCTCGCTCATACCCCACATGGAGACCATCCTGTAGGCAAGCTCCGTTGCCCTTTGCAGGTCGTTCTCCGCACCGGTGGTTATGCCCTCTTTGCCATAAAAAAACCTCTTCCGCTGCCCTTCCGCCAAAGAGGACTATGAGCCTTCCTATAAGATCCTGTCTGTCGTACATGTGCTTGTCGTCAATGGGTAGTTGTTGGGTAACGCCCAAAGCCATACCCCTTGGTATGATGGAGACCTTATGTAGGGCGTCGGAGCCCGGCACCATCAGGCTCATTATGGCATGCCCCGCCTCGTGGTAGGCTATCTTCTCCTTCTCCTTGGGAGATATGACCATACCTTTACGCTCCAAGCCCATGGTAACCCGGTCTATGGCTTCTTCTATGTCTTGCATCTCTATGTATTCTTTTCCTTTCCTTGCGGCTAAAAGGGCTGCCTCGTTAAGGATGTTCTCCAGGTCTGCACCGTTAAAACCGGGCGTTGCCCTTGCCACGATCTCCAAATCCACATTGGGTGCCAGCTTTTTGTTTTTGGCATGCACCTTAAGTATTTCATACCTTCCCTTAACATCGGGCTTTGGAATGAAGATCTGCCTGTCAAACCTTCCGGGTCTGAGCAGGGCTTGGTCCAGTATATCCGGTCTGTTGGTGGCGGCGATGACTATTATGCCCTCGGAGGTGTCAAAGCCGTCCATTTCCACCAAAAGCTGGTTTAGGGTTTGCTCTCTCTCGTCGTGTCCTCCTCCCAAGTTGAAGGCACCCCTTGACCTTCCAACTGCGTCTATTTCGTCTATGAATATGATGCACGGGGCGTGTTTTTTGGCAGTTTCGAAAAGGTCCCGCACCCTTGCCGCACCCACACCCACAAACATTTCCACAAAGTCCGAGCCAGAGACCGATATAAAGGGCACGTGGGCTTCTCCCGCTATTGCTTTGGCTAAAAGGGTCTTTCCTACCCCCGGCTCACCATAGAGCAGAACACCCTTTGGAGGTCTTCCGCCCAGCCTTTGAAACTTTATGGGGTCCTTCAGATACTCTATGATCTCCTTTACCTCTTCCTTTACCTCGTCCATGCCCGCCACATCGTTAAGGGTTACCTTTGGCTTTTCGTCAATATAGACCTTTGCCCGGCTTTTGCCAAAGCTAAAAGCACCCCTTGTGCCACCTCCACCCCCACCGCTAACTTGCCTCATCATGTAGATCCATATGCCAATAAACAGCAGGATGGGTAGCCAAGAGATTAAAAAGGTTAGCCACCAACCACCGTGTTCTTGAACAGCCACCTCCACTCTAACGCCCTTCTCTATGAGCTGGCTAACTATGTCTGTCCCCGGTGGCAAGCCCGTTTCTATCTTTTGCCCCTCGGTGGTTATGCCCACAAGGGTGTTATCCTTTATTTTGACCTCCTTTAGCTTACCTTCCTTTGCCAGTTCAAGGACTGTGTTTATGGGCGTCCTTACGCCCTTGTCCCTCTCTGAACCGCTAAACATATTAAAGGCAAGGATCATAAAGCCAATGATAAGGATCCATATGAAAATGTTTTTCATCCACTGCATAAAGGATTAAAATAGACCAACCCTTGCACTTTTCAAGCTAATTCAACCTGATTTTTACCTTTCCTTTTTGCAGAATAGAGGGCGCTGTCCGCCCTTTGGACCATACTGTCTATGGTGTCACCCTCCCGGTAGGTGGTGGCACCCACGGAGACGCTCAGGGGACCATATCCGTCTATACTTATGGCATTTATTAGCCTTCTTATCTTTTCACCAATGGGAAGGGGGTCTGCGGTATGGGGCAAAAGTATCAAAAATTCCTCACCGCCCCACCTTATGGCTACATCACTTTTTCTTGTGCCTTTCTTTATGGCTTTTGCTACTTTGCGTAAGGCAAGGTCCCCCGCCAAGTGCCCAAGCTCATCGTTGATCTTTTTGAAGTCGTCAATGTCAAGTATGAGAAGAGAGAAGGGAACCCCATACCTTTGGGCTTGATAGAGCACATTTTCAAACATTTTAATGCCCGCATGTCTGTTCAAAAGTTTTGTAAGCTTGTCGGTGGTTGCCAAATAAAAGAGTCTTCTTTCCCTTTCTTTATCCCTTGTTATGTCCATGAGGGTGATAAGCAAATGTCCCTTGTTTTTGCATATAACCGGATGTCCTACAAGCTTGAACCATTTAACTTTTCCTGTTTTTGTTGTGAGCCTCAAAATGGCTTCTGCGTGCTTCTTGAAACCTGCTTTTACTCTTTCTATTAGCCTTTTTGCCCTTTCTAAATCTTTTGGATCCACAAAAGCCAATACACTTTTCCCTATAACCTCCTCCTCCTGGTATTTGAGCATTCTAAGAAAAACTCTGTTGGCATAGACAATCTTGTCCTCCTGAAAGTCATACAGGATCACGCCGTTTGGGTTGTTTTCCGCAAGGAGCCTAAAGAGCCCTTCCTTCTCATAGAACTCGGATATATCCATCACATAGCCGTAATAGCCAACTATGTTGCCCTCGTCGTCCTTGACGCTTACCGTATGGTCAAGCACCCATTTAACCTTTCCGTCCTTCGTAATGATCCGGTAGGGCTGATGGGTCCAAAAGTCTTTGTTGTTGTTTGTGTAGGTTGCCACCTCTTGGGATACCCTTTCCAAATCCCCCGGATGAATAAGGGACGCATAGTCTATCTTACCGCCCAGAAAATCCTCCACCGTGTAGCCGGTGAGATCATGAACACTTTTGGAAGCATCCCTGACGGGCCAGCCCTCTTTGTTTTCCCGCAGAAAGAAGGCAAGGGGACCTGAATCTATCAAAAGTTCCGGTCTTAGCTGGGCTGTATCAAAGGCGGACAATAACTCCTCCAAGGGGATGTGTAGCTCCAAAAAGAGGTCATATTCTGGCATATAAACTGTCTTTACCAGATGGTATTCCTCTCCCTTCTCGGTTTTGTGTTTGTGAATGACGGAGTGTTCTTTGAGACTCTTTTCCCTAATCTCCTTTAGGGGGCAGGGGTGGTCTTTGTGAAAGTGGCAGGGTTCAGAAAAGGAATGGCTGATCTGGTAGCAAGTTTGACCACCATTGGTATAGAGTTCCTCTGCCCTTTTGTTCATAAAAACCACTTGGTAGTCTTTGTCTATCAAAAGGGCGGGGAAAGGAATAATGTCCAACGCCCGCCTCTCAAGGGCTAATCCTTCCATAAGTTTAGAATATTAAGCAATTTTTCTGCATCTGTAAAGCTTGTGGATAGATGGGCTTCTGGGTGCCCATAAAGACCACAGAGGGCAACCACCTTGGTGGGGGTGTGCTTTCTAAGGAGCCTTATCACAAAGTCCGTCCTGTAGCAGTGAACTCCCACAAGGATGGTTAGGTCGTTTTGGTCGTGGAGTATGCTTTCATGGGGGTTCGGAGGGTCCATCTCCACCGATGGGTCGTATTTTTTTAGCTTGGGGCGGTAGTCCGGAAGGACCTTAACCTGAAGCTTTTCCACCCTGTCTATAAGTTCCCTCAGTGCTTTTGCCTTTTGGCTTAGTTCTTCCTCTTGCCAATCCCATAGCAAGAGGGGACCCACTACCACCGTGGGCTTTTTTGCACTTCTTAGCCATTCTGCGAGTACTTCAAAGGCGGTCTCGTAGCTAACGGTTTTGCCATCTATGGTTGCATCCCCCAAAAATACCTCCTTTTGGAGGGCTGTTCGTGTCCTGTCCTCTTCGGGGGTTGGCACCGCCTTTGGCTTTTTGTAATAATAGGGCACAAAGTCCTTAAAGAAGGGAGAGAAGTCAAAGTGTTTTCTTTGCACTCTTTCTGAAACCTTTTCATCCTCCTTTACGCTCAGGGATTTGACTAAGGCATCCTTTATAAGGTCCAGCTCCACAGTAAACTCGCCGTGGTATGCCCTCTCTTCCTCTTCCACTCCCAAGCTGTAGCAGGTGGTTCCCACAATGTCAAAGAGCACACCCTTTGCCCCCTCTTTGCTTGCCTTTTGGAAGATTTCATACCTTTTTTCGTAGAACTCATAACAGCAGTGTCCTATGTAGGTGTAGCCATTTTCCGCGCACCACTTGAGGGTGTCCCTCAAAAGTTCAAAGGAGGTGATGGTTATGGGGATCATGCCCTTTTGGTAGGCAAGCCTGTAGGCATCTCCCACCGTGCAACCTCCACACTCCCCGCAATCGTCCAAATGTCTGTAATCGCACCAACGAGGCTTGGCACAGTAAGGCAAAAGCATAACCTTTGCTTTTTTTAGGTTCTCAATCAACCCTCCCCCTATGCTACCGATTATGTTATTCAGAGTTTTTTTTTCCACACCCAAATCAAGCCCCTCCGTCTTTGTGAGCGGGAACATCACCGCGGAGACTATGTCATCCACCGTCAGGTTCAGCCCTTCCCATTGTCTATCCTTGAAAAACTCCCTTATTCTTCTTTCCACATCCTGCAAGGGTGTATGTTTTAGGTATGCCTCAAGGTCGTATATGAGCCTTTTGGGCTCCACAAAAAAGTCGCCGTTTATGATCACCTGTTCCAAGAGTTTTCTGTCTGGGTCCACCTTGGCGGAGACCCTAAAGGTGCCACCCAAACAGCGGTATATTCCAAACAAGAGCTCCGGCTCCGAGGAGGACCTCTTTACTTCATAAACCCATTCTGGGCTCCTGTAGTATTCCTTTCTCTCCTCCAAAAGTCTTTTTTCTTCTTCTGTAAGCTCTCCCCATTGGGACTGTATGCCAAGCTCTTCCGATAGCCC
>DAIUER010000050.1:0-5855 GCA_036845005.1 Thermocrinis sp. | reverse complement strand
TCATCTTGGATCCCTCATAACAGGTGTTGAAACAGACCTGTATCTACCATTGGTATCAAAATACCAAACTACCACGCCAGCAACCCTTCCCACCTCTGAATTGGTGGCAGGGTTAATAAGCCTCGCCAAAGTGGTTCCAGCATATACGAACCTTCCCCTATAACTCTCACCGCATACCGCATTGTTAATTTGAGTGCCATCCGCATAACAACAATCACATCTATTCCCATCACAATTGCATGGTCCTATACGCAACCATCCTGCGGTATCGTTAGGAGTGGCACTAAAGTTTTCGTTCGGTCCGTTGTAAGGGTCATAGAAGTCTGCTATTCCATCATCGTCTGAGTCTTGCACCTCAAAGGTGCAGTTTCCACCATCACACCGGGCGGAGCCCCAGTTGTGGGGATAGGTGTATAGTGTATCGCAAAGAAAGGGATTTGTATTGTTTTCATCACATCCTGCAGTTGGATTAAACCGGGCAGTTTGTATTTGGGAGGACATCCTGAGGGCAATTTCGCTCGCCCTGTCCTTTAGCCCGTTGTTTATTTGATAGTCCATGTAAAGCAATATCCCCCTCAAAAAGCCCGTCATGAGGATAAAGAGGATCACAAAGGCAACCAAAAGCTCTATTATGGTAAAGCCTTTTTTATTCATACCTTATCCTCCCAACCCTATCTACGATCACGATTCTACTCCCGTAGCTATTCCTTAAGGGTAACATTGCCAGCCCCTATGCGACAGCTCCAATCCAGAGGATAGCCCCTTCTGTCAAAGAGAACATAAAAATCCGCCTGAGGAGAAACACCGGGTGGAAGTGAGACCAATCTTTGTGTGGTTGCATCGTTTGTGCAAGATGTATCAGCGTCCCTTGGGCATCCAACACTAACATTGGCAGGATTAACAGCAAAGATTTTGTATTGGTTTTGATTCTCACAGAACCTTACACCCCAGATCATGTTGGAGGACATAGACCTAAACTGAACCTCCTTTAGGTCGTTGGCAACCTGGGTCATGGCAGAATAAAGCCTCTCTCTCTGCACCAGATTTCTCAGACCAAGTATGCTGGCGCTGGCAAGTATGGCAATTATAGCCATAACCACCAGCACCTCCATTATGGTTATACCTCTTACTTTTCTATCCATAGCAGGAATTTCTCCTCTGAAGTTATAGCCTTTTGCTGTGTGATCCTAAGCACTACTCCAGTAGACACTTGGGCGAACTTCTCTAACTGTTGGCTTGACTGAGAAGATTGCAAGGCTTGGAAGGGATTGCCTATGGGCGGAATACCTTGACCCACCGAGATCTTCCGTAGCAGTTGAACAGACTCTCTTACTGCAATATCCCCGATTACCGCATTGGGAGAGAGCACAGAAGGTCTTGGGAAAGGCAGCCCTGTCTTGTAATAGACGGATATCAGGTTTGAGCTACCCTCCATCTGGCAGATGTCCTCTGGTGGCACATAGGTTAAGGCATCTACTATACCGCCTATAACGAGAGGCTGAGAGTAAATAGCCTCGCGCACCTCGTCCGTCGTCAGTTTGTAATACCATCCTCTTAGTGGTTCTGGAGGCATACTACTACTATACGCATCATAAACTACATTCCTCATCCCGCAGCCACTGGCATCACACATACACATCTGTCTTACCTCGGTTATTGTTATCGTGAGGGACTGGTTTGTTACATCCGTAAGCTGGGCTCTTGTGTATGCGGTAGGAGGACATATGCCACTGTCCCAGTTTTCATCCTTGAAGCCTATGAGATAGTTATCGTAAGATATAGCCTTATCGGAGGTGTCCATGATATACCTACCCGTTCCGAAGAATACCCACAGCCTGCCACGCTCATCCTTTGTAAAGTTAGGTGCACCAAAAACAGGAGGAGTGTTGCCCGCGGTCGCAAAGTCGTCAAGTTTTATTGCGGTGCATATATCGCTTGATCTAAGAGCACTCACCGATTTGTATCCACTTCCAGACCTCAAGCTAAGCCTGTAGAAATTGCCCCAGACATTGCCTGCATTGGTTCTTCCATAAACTCCAAAGTAAAGGACATCATCCTGATAATCATTATCCACATCCACCACCGCAATATCTCCCACCGCAAAATTCACGCCACCAGTGGCTGGAATAACTACACCCTTAATGTCTCTTTCATCCCTTAAGTTTATAAAGTAGAGCTTGGGCTGATTTGTAAAGTCTGTTCCGTTGGGATCCATTGGACCGCTACCTATAACCACATACCACTCGCCGTTTTTGTTGGGGTCTCCAAGACGCACCACTGCAGGGAAAGAGGTGGTTAGCGTTCCATCAGGAAGGCGCACTTCCCACAGAAGGGTAGGTTGGTCACTTCTGCCGTTTAGCCAATCGGTCAGGTCAAGGGCAAAGACAGAGGAGGAGAAGGTTTCCGTCCCCACTTTTACAAACTTGCCACCAAAGCCCATTGTGCCGATCAAGATGGTTCTCCAACTGTTTGCATTCCTGGGGTCGTTAGGATTACCGTTTATTGATACATCAAAGACCGCAGTTCTATAATCCACCGTTGGCACCCTACAATAGTTTCGATTACCATACCATACCAAGTAGGGCAAAGCATTCCTTGGAATAAAAGCCCACTCTTCCCTGCCTACCAAGTCGCTAAGCGAAGTATTGTGGGCATTTACCACCTTTGTTGGCTCGTTTGCGTTTTCCGTTTGGACCAGTCTGCCCACCCTAAAGGCGTGAAGCATTCCATCGTTGGCACCCACAAACAAAAAGCTTGTCCTGTCTTTGTATTTGTATCGTGGGTCGCTTATGTATTGACGGTAGGTGGCATCGTTATAGCGTAGGTGGTAGATATTCACCGGTTCAGAGCTAACCACAGAGGGAGTGGAGTTTATTATGTCTCCAAGCTTCCAGGTCTTTAAATCACCCCGATTCGCACCTGGGCAGAAGCTGGCTATATCCACCTCCCTTGTCCTCCATATATAAGGTAGAGGTTTGGGGCAATCTGAAGGTGGGCTTGAAGTTCTACAAGAAGGGTCAAGGCAAGAGGGCTCTAAGCGTATTATGTCTTCCCACTTTTCACCCCTCAGATACCTTATGATACAGCTGGCGTTGGCGGATTGGCAAGTTCCACCACTGCAATCTCCATTGTTGGTGCAAAGCACCGCTGGGTTGTTGGAACAAACCTTCCATATATTGCTAAGGTATCTTACCTCCGAGGTGGTGGTGGTAAAGGGGGTAAGAGTTCCATCTTTGTTGTAGAGAATGTTTCTCCTTGATGGATCTCTGTCTGCGAGCTGGCAACCGGCATCAAAGACAGGGATAAGTTGATTTATGGATTTTGTCCCCTCCATCACGCAGGAGGTGGTTGTATCTGAATCTCGCAGTATGGCAACCTTCGTTTCATTCGCATTTGGATCAAAGAAGAACTGGAATATTTCGTCTATGACATTACCCCCTATGTTTAAAACTTTGTCCTTTGTAGTGTCTTCCCTTAGGTTTTGCTTTACATCTATCCAAAAAGACCTGAGAAAGCCAAGCCAAGAGATTTCTGTGCCATCCTGTGTTGTATATTTGGGATAGTAGTAAGGCTGGACTATGAGGGAGGATATGCCAGTTCTTGAGGTAAGGGTGGCAACGGTGGCACCAGAAGATGCACGGCGGAGGATGTCAGCAAAGGCTTTTTCAAGTTGTTGTTCCATTTTTAGAGGGTTTACAACAAAGAAGTAAGTATCTGGGTTGCCATCTCCATCTTTGTCCCATTCAGACGGAAGGTCAGGCACATTATTCCCATTTTGGTCATCAAAGCCACCCCACTTTGCCGCATACCAAAGAGGGTTCTTTAACTGTCCTGCAGCCCCACCAGCTACGGTAAAGGTTCTTTGCCAAGTAAGTGGCATATTCGCAACAACAGAGGGTGTATCTGTATTGGGAATATCCCTATCTTTTACAACAAGCCAAGTTCCATCCTCCGTGGTCCCGCTTATAGTAAATCCTAATATTTGGTCAATACAGCCTGCAGCATAATCGGATGTCAGTTTTATTTGGATTTGGTTGCTTCCAATAGGAGTTATTTCATATAAAACGATGGCGTCCATATCATGGTCAGCCCCCTGTTCCACATCCTCAAAGTTTATTCTAAACTTAGCATAGGTTAAGTTCCCGCTTGAGTCATAATTCACTTGTTCAACATAGAAATCTACAATCTGGTTTGTTGGGCAAAAAGCATTGGATGTGCAGCCAGAGATTCTAAGATTTACAACAGTAGTATTTCCAGTAGTATCTCTAGTAGTATCTGTCGTAATTGTGCATCTTTGGAAACAAGCAGTATAAACACCCACACAACCGCTTACACTCTTACCAAGAGGAGTTATCCTTACAGTCTTCCCGCCTACATTTATGGAAATATCTGGCAAAGATGAAGCCAATGCCACAGCGTAGGTTTTTACATTGGGTGGTTTGCTTCCCGAAAAGTTATCCCTAAAACGGGTGTTTCCGTAGTAGGCAACCGCTGCTGAGTAATAGCTTCCTTGCTTAGTAGGCTCTTCTGGACATAAGCCCCTTATGTTGGCAAACCCGCTAACGCTTTTGGATGAACAGATAAAATCATAAAAGGAACCACTTTGTCCAATAAAGTAATTCCCGCTTATTCCCTCGTTGGTGCTGATTGTATTAGCTAAAGTGGAAACATTAAGTCCAGTTAGATCACCAGATATTCCGCCAAAGCTTGAACCGGGTAGGCTGTCCGAGTCGAAATTTACGTTTATGTCGCTCAAAACAAGCATAAACGGCTTGGCACATATGGGAAATAGTTGATAAGGTTGATAATAACTTGGACCTTTTCTTATTCCCCAATCTGGTTTAGGAAGATTTAGCCCGCTGTCCTGCGTCCCGCTGTAGGTAAAGCTTGGAGTGGGAGAACCTTTTCCTGCAAGGTATCTTAAAGCTTCATACATCATCTCTGCAATAGGATTTCCCCACATTCGGCATTCACCTTCGTTTAAAGGTCTACTTGTTAGCCAACCGCAATGACCAAAGCCTGTATCTCCCCATTGCCAAGGTCCATAAGCGTAATCACTGTATCTAAATCCGATTACTTTCATCCTTTCTAAAGTCAAGATTATATTTCCTGGGACATTCTCAGAGCTTTGAAAAATTCCAGTGTTGGGATTTAATTCGTCCTGTATAGTCCAGATATTCTTTCTCAAAACACCGCCGCTCAAATTCTTTGTGTAAGAACCCGTTAATAAGCCAAAATACATTTTTGCTCTATCAACGCACAGACCATCGGTCGATATATTGCAATCACTATCTGAATTGCAGGTCTTTAATGATTTACTACACCACTTGCCACCACCTTCGTATTCCCCATACTTTTGCAAAAGCCCAATGGGTTTATAGGTTCCACCTTCACCCGGATACCTCTTACAGTTAGGCTCTAAGCCCACAGAAGGGTCGCAAACCTTTACCCTAACATAATATTCCTCAGGAGTTCCCAAACTGTTATCGCACACAGGTCTTTCTTTTGAAGCCCACTCCCAAATCCTGTTAGTTCTATTCCTTAAAACTCTTATAACAGGAACTTCACCATCAGACTTGCTTACTACACAAAAGAGATGTCTCCTTCCTGAGGTTGGGTTTCCAAGTGGTGTTAGTCTGTCTATATTTGGGACATAGCTTCTTTCTCCAGGTATTAAACTTACTTCTTTACCCCAGCTATGGGCATCTTGTGGTATATAAGTTGCAGAAAGAACTGTCTCGCTTGCACTATCTCTTTCTCTACGCCCTCCATAAAGAACTTTCTTTAAAACATCTATCCTTGACATCGCAAGCCAATTCAGAAAGTTTCCACTCCAAGCATCTCCCCTGCAGAAT
>DAIUER010000049.1:0-5876 GCA_036845005.1 Thermocrinis sp. | reverse complement strand
TGGCAGAATTTTTAAAGGTGCCGGAGGTCTTTTACCAAACCGCCCTAATTTTTCTCCTCCTCTCCCTGCCAGCCATCTTTTCTTTGCCAAACCCACCCCAAAAAACCACCATAAGCCTACGAAAAGAGCTAAAGGACAAAAAGTTTTTGCTTTTAGTTCTTGCCATTCTTAGCCTGACAGAAGTGGCAAACACGTTGATTGCTATGATGGGCATATATCTAAAGCACGCCTATGGTTTGGAGGATCGGGAAATATACAGAGTAATAGGGCTTTCTGCCTTGGGTGGTGTCTTTGGCGGACTGCTCTTTGGCAAACTGACGGACAGACTAAAGGCACGGCTTTTATTTCCCCTGGGCTTTATCCTTTGGTCTTTGTTCTTGATTGTTTTATATTTAGCACCAAAGGAACTGCTACTCTTTGTAGGCTTTTTGGGTGGTCTTTCCCTCTCTCACCTTTGGACTACCTCAAGGGTTGTCCTTTTGGAGCTTTTCCCCTTGGAAACTGTCTCCCTTCGTATGTCCTTTCTTTCTCTGAGCGAACGCATAGCATCCACCACCGGGCTTTGGGTTTGGAGCCTTTTTATGCTCTTGACGGGCAACGATTACAAGCTCTCCGCCCTTTTGATGGTTGTCTTTCCTGTGGTTGGGATATTCTTCTATTTGTTCTCAAGGAGATAGCATTCCCACCTTGGCGGGTTGAGATTGACGCTACAGCCAAGGGAAGAGAGGTCATAGACCTTAAAGTGCTTGGGCTGGTCTGGCGTATGCACAAAAATAAAGGTAGTAGTTTGCGGAATGTGTTTGTTGCCCTCCTTCCAGCCCTTTATTAGCAAAAAGATCTCTCTCAGTTTTTCCCTTGCCTGCTCTAAACCTAACTCCGTTTGTGTGGAGTTTTCCACAAACACCCACCTTCCCTCTGGCATCCCTGCCAAAAGCTCCAAAGCACGGTCTTCCGATGGAATACCATAAAAACGCATACTTTTATTTTAAACCCTTAAACAGAGGAAGAGATAACCCAAGAATAACTCTTTTACTTTTCCCTACTGACTTAACACATCCTCTTGTATCTTCTTTATGAAATATCTCACTCCATACTCCCTTGCGATTGGATAATACTTCTGGGTTAGTTCCCGTGCTGTCTCATAGCTTATATCCACACCCAAACCTCTTAGTTCCCGATAAGCTATCTGCACAAGGTCTTCAAAGCCCAAAGAACGGAAGGGAACCACCGCATCAATTCTGCCCAGAAACTCAGGCGTTATCCTAAAGGTTCTTCCACCTCCCAAATTTATCTTCGCACCCTCAAGGGTCTTCCTTACCGCAATGTCTATCTCCACAGGGTCAGAAAGCGTCTCCATAATCTCTGCTATTCTTTTGTTTTCAAGGTTTGAGGTGATGATAACTATTGCCCTCTTCAGATAATACACATTGCCCGTAAAACGTTCTATAACATAGCCTTCATCCAACATCTGAAGCAAAAACTGATAAAAGCCTTGGTCTGCCTTTTCTATCTCGTCTATGAGGATTATTTGCTTAGGGTTTTGGCTGATAGCATAAGGGAGTAGCCCAGGCGTTTCTGAACCTACATATCCCTTTGGAGAACCAAGCAATGTCCAAGTGGATTCTCTGTCCGAGAACTGATTAGCATCTATTCTCAAAGAGTCATAGCCATCTTGACTGAGCCAGCTGGCTAAAGCTTTAGCAGTTTCCGTCTTGCCTACACCAGTAGGTCCCACAAAGAGAAAAGATGCCAAAATCCTGTTTCTTCTTGGGTCTCCTCTGTCTGCAAGCTTTGTGTTAGCAGTAAGCACCTTCTGAATGGTATCAATAGCGTAATCTTGCCCTACCACCACCCACTTGCCATACTCCGCAAAATCCAGCGTCTTGGGTGGTTTTACCCTCACCATCGCCTTTCTTTTGAATTGGGAAAGTCCTTCTATTATTGAATGCGTAAGCCAGTTTGCAATAACTAAACCTAAAACAAAGGGCGAAGTATAAAGAGTAAAAAAGCCCATCCAAGAAAACAAGTCTGAGAAACTTTTAATCCCATCCTCGAAAAACACAAGTATTATCCACATAAGTATCGCTATCCCATGACTCAAAAGTGCCCTTTTGAAAAAACTCAGCCTTGACCATATTCTGTAGAAAAACTCCTTTTCCTGACTTAGTGAGGACAAAAACGCCATAAAAAGTAAAGAGAAAATGTAAGTAAACAGATAAATTCCAAAAGCATTTGAAAAATCTGTAGAACTTGGAACCCTCCCTTTAGATATAAGCTCATAAATAACCATAAAAGAGACAGCTATACAAAAGCCAATCCCATACGCAAGCGTAAGAAGAAACCATGCCTTCAGCATAACCAACACCCCCTCATACTATCATTTTACCCTAAAATTAAACCCTCTAAAACCTATAAAAACAGCCCCATGCCTCATCCCGCCAAATACCTTCATAGGGTTTTTTAGGTATAATTCTAATCTGAAATGGAAATCTTCGTGCTTGATACAAGCGTATTTACAAACCCGGATGTGTATTCCCAGTTTGAAAAAGACCAGATGGGTGCCATAGAGAACTTTCTCTCTTTGGCTTATCACTCAAAGGCTCAGTTTTATATGCCCCTTTCGGTTTATGAAGAGTTCAACAAAATGGTCTCCCTTGGGGATCTAAAGCCCAAGTTTGAGTTGGTGGTGCGAATACGTTCCCCAAGGAGGTATAACCTTATGATCCCGGCGGAGTTTTTGTATGAATTCATAGAGGAGGTCAGATACAGGATAAACAAGGGCTTGAGGGTGGCAGAAGAGCACACAAGGGAGGCGGGAAGGCTAACAGAAACCGAAACGGGTAAAGTAATAACCAAGCTCAGGGAAAAATACAGAGAAGCCCTGAGGGTGGGCATAATAGACAGCAAGGAGGATGCGGATGTTTTACTGCTTGCTTACGAACTGGACGCCATCCTGATAACGGGAGATGAGGGACTGCATCGGTGGGCAGACCGGGTGGGCATAAAGCTTATATCCGCAAAGAGTTTTAGATACATATTGGAAAGCTTGGCAGGGATTAGGTGATAACCATCATATTGCATTCTATGAAAGGGCTATTATCTTTTAAGTAAAACCTTTAAGGAGGTAAGTCATGCAAAAGGTAGCTTATAACTTCTTTGCCACCGAGAGGGCTGTTCAGGAGGTGGCACGCATAGCAAAGGAAAACAACATAGAGGAGCCCATCCTCAGGATAAGGGTTGTTCCCGGCGGATGCTCTGGCTTTCAGTATGCCATGGGCTTTGACGACACCATAGAAGAAGGGGATATAGTCTTTGAATACCCCGGGCTCAAGATAGCCATAGACCAATTCTCCATGCCCTATGTAAATAACGCAGAGCTGGACTATGTTATGGACTTTATGGGCGGTGGATTTACCATCAGGAACCCCAACGTAACCGGCTCCTGCGGTTGTGGAAACAGCTTCTCTTGCGGATAAAACTATCTCTCCCCCCTTTGGGGGGCTTCCTGAATTATAACTTCAACCTTTTCCGGTTCCACCTTATCCACAGACACCAAGAATTTATAAGGGTTCCTCACCTCTACCTTTACCAAATACCTTCCAGTATTTAAACCTCTAACATCCACAAAGGGCTGTATGTTTTCCAAGGCACCCTCCGAAATGAGCCTTTCCACAAAGCTAACCTTTATCCTGACCCTTTTCTTTGATAGCTTGTAGATATAGTTGCTCTGGGTGTTTTTCAATTCTACCTCTCTTTCCACAGATAAGCTTGCCCTCGTTCCAAAATTTACCGCAAACCAAAGTAAAAAGCCCACAATTAGGGATACTACCTTGTATTGAATATCTTCAAAGAGAAATTTCCTTAGCATGTGAGCCTTTCTAAGTCTTGGAAGAAAGTAGGGTATGAAACTGCCACGCACTCGGGGTCGTCTATTTGGGTTTCTCCCTCCGCGGTAAGCCCAGCGATGGTAAAGCCCATGGCTATTCGGTGGTCTCCGTAAGTTTTTATGAGGGTGCCCCGTAAGGGATTTCCTCCCTCAATAGAAAATCCATCTTCGTACTCTTCCACCTTTGCACCCATCCTTCTGAGGTTCTCCACGATTGCCCTTATGCGATCGCTCTCTTTTACCCTAAGCTCTCCTGCCCCCCTGACGGTAGAAACACCCTGTGCGTAAGCCATAACTATCGCAAGTATAGGGATTTCGTCAATAAGGCTGGGCACCTCCTCAGGATGAACATCCACCGCCCTTAGCCCTCCCGAGTATTTGACATACACATCTGCAACGGGCTCGCCGGATATTTCCCTTAGGTTTTCGTATTGCACATGGGCACCCATCTGTCTTAGCTTTCTAAAAAAGCCATCCCTGGTAGGATTTACAAGGACATCTCTAAGCAGAACCTCGCTACCTTCCAATAGGACCGCACCCGCGGTGAAAAAGGCGGCGGAAGATGGGTCCGCAGGGCAAAGGATCTCCGTAGCCTCCAAAGCCTGCCCTCCCTCCAGCTTTACAACCCTGCCATCCTTTCCATCGTAGGAAATGAGCTTTACGCCCATTGCAGAAAGTAGCCTTTCAGTGTGGTCCCGAGAGAGGTAAGGTTCATACACTTCTGTAATGCCCTCCGCCCTAAGCCCAGCCAAAAGCACGCAGGATTTTACCTGAGCGGATGCCTTTTTGTTAAAGAGGGATATCCCCTTTAGTGCTCCGCCCCTTATGGCAATGGGTAGATTGTCTCCCCCTTCTCTGCCATCCAAGTGGGCGCCCATCCTTCTTAGAGGTTCCACCACCCTGAGCATGGGTCTTCTTCTTAGGCTTTTGTCTCCTGTGAGGACCGCAAAAAAGCTTTGAGTAGCCAAAACGCCGAGCATGAGCCGGGCTGTGGTGCCCGAGTTTTTCGCGTCAAGGATCCTTTGAGGTTCCAAAAGCTCAAAGTTTGAACCCTTTATTCTTAAAGTGCGGTTTTTGTGCCGGACTTTAACACCCAAAGCTTTTATTATGTTAAGGGTTGCCAAGGTGTCTTTGGACAAGAGCCAATTTTGAACATAGCTTTCTCCCTCCGCCAAGGCTGGCAGTATAACCGCCCTGTGGGAGATGGATTTGTCGGAGGGAACCCTCAGCTCACCCCTTAGGCACCGAACTTTTCTTACACTTTTCACCTAAAAGATTATAACCTCTCCGCCTGTAACTTATAACCGCCCTCCATCCAACCTTCTGGGTAATACCAATCTCTAAAGTAGGTGTAGCCCAAGCTTTTTAGTTTTTTACCGAGCCTGGTCTCTTGGGGTGGTATGCCACTTTTTAACTCTTTGGTAGTTTGTGGGTCGTTGTAGTATTCCACAAAGAGCCTTCTAAAGCATCTGCTGAAGAGCTCCAAAAGTAGGTCCTCCGCCTCTGTGCCAAAAAAACTATTCTCTATGTTAAAAAGCTCCACCCACTCTTTATAGTAGGGCTTTCTTCCGTAAAAGACCTTGGCAAAGAGCAGTCTCTCTCCGTTCAGATGGATGGTGTAGTTCTCTTCCTCCAAAAAGCGCCCCTGACTTACCTTAGCCAAATGAAGTCTGCCCTGCCTAAGGTCTATACCTTCCAAAAGCTTTCGCTTTAGTTCTTCAAAGCACATGGCTAAAAAGTTCCTTCAGGTTCAGCTTAACTTGCTCTCCCGTGTGCAAATTCTTTATGGACAGGCTCTCTTCCTTCATCTCATCCTCGCCCACTATAACCGCATAATCAGCTTTGAGCTTATTTGCCAGCTCCAACTGTTTTTTTAAGCCTGCCCTTTTGTAAGAGCGCTCTACCCTCTTGCCCTATTCTCTCAAAAGCTCTCAGCCCTTCAAGGCATAGCCTACCGCGTCCTCTCCCAAGGGGATCACCATATAAAGGG
>DAIUER010000048.1:0-5947 GCA_036845005.1 Thermocrinis sp. | reverse complement strand
AAAAAAGCCCGAAAGGAACAAGAGGAAAAGAAACAAAAGCAGTTCAGTATATATTACAGCTGACGAGCCTTCCATCTACATAAACCTCCCTAAGCTGGGACAGGCACTCCTCCCTTCTCTCTTGGCATAGATGATAAAAGGGACACACCGCCTCCGAATAAAAGGGTGTATCTGTGATTTCTGGGCTTTTTCTTTGAGAGGGATGCTCTGCGGGCACATTCTGGATCAGATACCTGGTGTAAGGATGGAGGGGGTTTTTCAAAACTTGTTCCTTTGTGCCCCACTCTAAGAGCCTTCCCCTGTAGAGAACCGCCACCCTGTCCGCGCAGTACTGCACCGCCCTAACATCGTGGGTTATCAGCAAAACAGACACACCCTTTGCCTTCATTTTTAAAAAAAGGTCAAGGATGCCCCTTCTGAGGCTTGCGTCCAAGGAAGCGGTGGGTTCGTCCGCCACCAAAAGCTTCGGTTCCAAAAGCATAGCCCTTGCTATGGCAACCCTCTGCTTTTGCCCCCCTGAAAGCTGAAGAGGTCTTCTTTCCAAAAACTCCTCTCCCAAGCCTGCCTCCTTAAGGGCAGACAGAACTTTTTCTTCTCTGTTTTTAACACCGTGCACCCGCAAAGGCTCTTCAAGAATTTCCCTAACGGTCATCCTGGGGTTCAAAGAAGAGGAGGGGTCCTGAAAGACCGCAGAAACTATCCGTGTGTATGCCCTGCGGTAGTTCCAGATGTCCTTGCCTTCAAAGAGAACTCTTCCCTCGGTGGGCTTTTCCAACCTTAAAATTAGCTTGCCAAGGGTGGTTTTCCCGGAGCCCGATTCCCCCACCAAAGCCAAAAGCTCTCCCCTTTCCACCCGCAGGCTAACGTTATGCAGGGCAAAAAAGCTCTTTGTTTTAAAAAGCCCCGCACCCACCTTGTATGCTTTGCTAACCCGCTCCAAGCTCAGAAGGCTCATATGGTTCTTGAAAAGCGCATCTCCTTTTTCTTTGGTAAATACTGGTCAAAGGTCATAGCCACATTTCTAACGAGCAACCTGCCCACAGGCAAAACCTTTATAGCCCTGTCTTTGACCTCCACCAATCCGTCCCTTTCCATGTCCTTGAGCTGCTGGAGTTCCTCCCCAAAGTGCTCTTCAAAGTTTATACCAAAAGCCCTCTCTATACAGTCAAAATCACACCTAAAGTTGCACATCAATTCCATGATCACCTCCCTCCTGAGAAGGTCCTCCTGTCCCAGCAAGAATCCCCTCATGGTGGCAAAGTCTCCGCTGTCCAAAGCCAAATAATACTCCCTTAGGGTCTTGTAATTTTGAAAGTATGCATCATAGAACATGCCAATGGATGTGGCACCTATGCCTATCAGGTCCACGCCCTTTTTGGTGGTGTAGCCCTGAAAGTTCCTCCAAAGGCTTCCTTCCCTTTGGGCTACTGCCAGCTCGTCCTCTGGCTTGGCAAAGTGGTCCATGCCAATGTAAAGATAGCCCGCCGATTGGAACATTTCAATGGTCATCTCAAGGATCGTCAGTTTGTCCTCCGGCGGAGGAAGGGTATTTGGGTTTATTCTTCTTTGAAGGGGCTTTAGCCAGGGCACATAGGCAAAGTTATAAACCGCAACCCGGTCTGGATCAAGCCCTATGGTTTTTTCTATGGTTCTTCTAAACTTCTCCGGCGTTTGATAGGGAAGTCCGTATATGAGGTCTATGTTTATACTTTTAAAGCCCAAGTCCCTCAGCTGTTTCATAACATCCCTCATTAGGGATTCTGGCTGGATACGGTTTATCGCCCTCTGAACCTCCTCATCTAAATCCTGCAGACCCATGCTGACCCTGTTAAAGCCAAGCTGTCTTAGGGTTTCCAACTGCCCGTCGGACAGATATCTTGGGTCTATTTCTACGCTTATTTCCGCCTCCTCATCCACAGAAAAGTTCTCCTTTATCTTTGAGAAGAGTTCTCTCATTTCCTCCACGGTAAGGAAGTTGGGAGTTCCACCGCCCCAATGGATCTGCACCACCTTCCTTGATTTGTCTAAGTATCTACCCAAAAGTTCCATCTCTCTGTACAGGTAGTCCAAGTATCTTCTGCTTACATCCTTTCTGTGGGATATGATCACATTGCACCCACAGAACCAGCAGGCACTTTCACAGAAGGGAATGTGGATATACAGAGAAAGAGGCCTTTTACCTTGATTACTCTCTAAGAGCTTTCTCTTGTAGTCTTCCTTTCCTACGCTTTCGTTAAACTCTGTGGCGGGAGGGTAGCTGGTGTATCTTGGACCTGGCTTGTCGTATTTCTCTATTAGCCCCTTGTCAAAAATTGTTTTCATAGGTATTAATTTAATTCAAAGGTTGAAAATGTAATCTACCTTTTCGTAAGCATCCTTTAACATTTGGAATAGGTCAGGTATGTAAATGCCCGTGAGTTCCTCTATTTTGAGAAGGAAAGGATCGTTGTATGCATCCTCCAAAGCCGACATTTCCGAATACCTTTCCTCTAACTGGGAAACTATATCAAGTATCTGTCTGAGTCTTTCGTTGTCGCCAGTGTAAGCATCTATTATCAGCTTGTCTATGTTTATTTCCTTTAGAAAGCTTATTTTGTCCACACCCAAAATCTCATCTATAAGCGAAAAAAGTCCAACCAAATAAGCAGCATCCTCAAGCCCTGGTGCTATACGCTCTGCAATGGACTTTGCCAAAAAAGCCCTCACGAGGGACATTTTCCACAAGGCTGGATTTTCAACACTAATATAATCGTTCATTGCCAAAAGGAAAATAAAGTTTTTGAGATTCTTTAAACCCAGCATTGAACAAGCTTGTTCTACGCTTTTAATCTCTTGTATGGGAGAAAAATAGGCAGAATTTACAAACCTTAGAAGCTTTGCAGTTAATCCCACATCGTAGGATATGAACTCCGCTATCTCTTTGGTACTCTGGGCACTGTGCACCACAGACATCAACCTGAGAAGGGTAGTCTTAAGGTAGGGGGCTATTTCAAACTCCTTTAGAATGTATGGTGATTCCAAATAGTTGCCTTCAAAAAAGTCGCCTACTTTAAGGGCTTCTTCATACTGTTCTTTTGTTTCTATCTTAGTAACTATGGTCTTCTTGCCCTTGGCTTTTAACTGTTCAATTCTTTTGTCATTTAAGTGAGGAAAATCCACCGATATAAAAAAGGATTCTTCCACGAACTTTTGATAGCGTTCGTCCTCAAGGAGTTCATAATAAGATGCGAACAAGACCCCCGCTTCCTTGAACCTACCCATACTTTTAAGGGTTTGTCCTATGGTTACCCCTCCCACTTGGATCTGCGGTTTTAAAAGCTCAAAAATCAACTTCTCCAAAGGAAGGTTTTCAAAAGCTCTGTTAAGAAGTGCATCAACGGATACATTTAGCATTGCCCTCTTCCCCTCACCCACCCTATCAATCCCATGCTCTGTGAGTATTTCCACTATTATGTATGCACTCCTGTTGTATGGAACCTCCTTAGGATACTGTAACGTATTACCTTTCTTGCGAAGATACACCTCGTATGCGACGATCCTACCTTCTTTGTCAAAAATGGGCTGTTTTGCTATCAAGAAGCTCATTAAGGCTCCCCCTTAATTCTGGATATAACGGAAATTGCTCGCAGAGTTCAAGGACCTGTTCTTTTACCTTTTCTATTGTATGGCTATCCTCTATGTTTTTGATAACCTGAGAGATAAGCCTGGCTATGAGCTTCATTTCATCCTCTTTCATGCCCCTTGTGGTAAGGGCTGGAGTGCCGAGCCTTATACCGCTTGTCTTTGTGGGTGGCAGAGGGTCAAAGGGGACCGCATTTTTATTTACGGTGATGTTAGCCCCTCCAAGGGCATCTTCTACCTGCTTACCCGTTAGCCCTGTGTTCCTCAGGTCCAAAAGGACTATGTGGCTATCTGTTCCACCGGAGACCACCTTAAAGCCCTCTTTCTGCAGTTCCTCCGCTAAAGCCCTTGCGTTTTGGACTACCTGCCTTGCGTATGCTTTGAAATCTTCAGACATGGCTTCTTTGAAAGCCACAGCCTTTGCAGCGATCACGTGCATCAACGGTCCTCCCTGTGTGCCCGGAAAAACAGACTTATCAATATCCTTGGCAAACTCAGCCTTGCAGAGGATAAAACCACCCCTTGGACCTCTGAGGGTTTTGTGGGTGGTGGATGTAACAAAGTGGGCATAGGGCACAGGGTTAGGATAAACACCCCCAGCTATCAAGCCTGAGTAGTGGGCCATATCCACCATAAGGTAGGCTCCCACCTCGTCCGCTATCTCCCTCAGCCTTGCCCAGTCTATGACCCTTGGGTAGGCAGAAGCCCCACCCACGATCATCTTGGGCTTGTGCTCTTTTGCAAGCCTGTATATTTGGTCGTAGTCTATAAGCTCAGTCTCCGAGTTTAGCCCATAATAAAAGGCTCTGTAGACCTTTCCTGAAAAATTGACCTTTGCACCGTGGGTTAGGTGCCCACCATGTGCCAAGTCCATGCCAAGGATCGTGTCTCCTGGTTGAAGCACCGCCATATATACCGCCATGTTTGCCTGACTGCCAGAATGAGGTTGCACGTTGGCATGCTCCGCACCATACAGGGCTTTTACCCTCTCTATGGCTAATCTTTCCGCCACATCCACCCACTCACAACCACCATAATATCTTTTGCCGGGCAACCCTTCTGCATATTTGTTAGTAAGCACAGAACCCTGCGCGGACATAACCGCAAGGGAGGTAAAGTTCTCAGAGGCTATCATCTCAAGATGGTAAAACTGCCTCTCATACTCTTTGATTACCACTTGGTAAATCTCTGGGTCTGTCCTCTTAAGATGTTCCATGGACTACCTCCTTAATTTTACCCGCATAACGCTCCCACTCCTCAGGGAACTTCTGCATGGTCTGTCTTATGAGCCTGCCTGCCACCGCACCCAAACCACATATGGATGTAGGTTGTATATATTTATTAACAAACTGAAAGCCCTCCCAATCCTCCGGCGTAGCACTGCCCTCTATTAGCTTTTCCAGCAGGTGCGCCTGCTCGTGGGTGCCCACCCGGCATGGAGTGCACTGCCCACAGCTTTCGTGGGCATAGAATTCTGCTATATCCAGGCACGCCTTAACTATGTCGTCCTCCTCCGTTAGCACTATGACCGTTCCTGTTCCCCCAAAGCCAAAGGGAGAGTAGTCCATGGGCGTGTCCAGCTCCTCCGCAGAAAAGCAGTCCAAGGCACCGGAAAACACCGCCTTTACCTTTTTGTTCCCCAGTGTTCCACCCGCATACTTGTATATAACCTCCCTTAGGGTGGTATTCATAGGAAGTTCATAAACTCCGGGCTTTTTTACCTTGCCACTGACCGGAAAGAGCTTGGGTCCCGAATAGTCGCTGGGTCCGATGTATCTGTATTCTTCCCAGCCCATACCCACGATAAGGGGGATGTTGCAGAGGGTTTCCACGTTGTTAACCACTGTAGGTCTTCCAAAGAGACCGTACTGCACTGGGTAAGGAGGTTTTATTCTTGGAAATCCCCTTTTGCCCTCCAGGGATTCTATGAGGGCGCTCTCCTCTCCGCATATGTATGCACCCGCCCCTCTGGCAACATAGATCTCCAAGTCAAAGCCAGAGCCAAGGATATTTTTACCCAAAAAGCCCTTAGCCTTTGCTTCCTCTATTGCATTCCGCAGGACGTAGTATCCCGCCGGATACTCGCCCCTTATGTATATGAAGGCTTGGTTTGCCCCTATGGCATAGGCGGATATGATCATACCCTCTATAAGAAGGTGGGGGTCCCTTTCTATGAGTATTCGATCCTTGAAGGTGCCGGGCTCCGATTCGTCTGCGTTGCAAATCAAATAACGGGGTGTTGGATTTTGGACTGCAAACCTCCACTTTTTGCCGGTGGAAAGGCCCGCCCCGCCCCTGCCTCTGCGCTGGCTCTTGTCAGCCCAGT
>DAIUER010000047.1:0-5951 GCA_036845005.1 Thermocrinis sp. | reverse complement strand
ATAGGCTAGCCCGAAAGCCCGAAAATTCTTACACCGTCAGGCTATTTTTGGAAGGGGAAGACAGGGTTCTGCAAAAGTTTGGCGAGGAAGCCATAGAAACCCTCATAGCCCTCAAAAACTCCCAAAAGGATCAGATCATCCTTGAAACTGCAGACCTTTTGTATTCCTTGATCTTTTCCCTTGTGGTAAAGGGTGCTACTTGGCAGGAGGTTATGGAGGAGCTTGCAAAAAGGTTCAAGGAATGATAAAATGTTTTTACCTCGTTCTCACCCAAGGGGTGAGGACCTAAACTTAGCCCAGGAGGTAGAAGATGGCAAAGAGATATTATGAGACCATAAGGCATTACGAAAGCGTAGTGGTCTTAAAACCCACCCTATCAGAAGAGGAGGTAAGCAGAAGGGTTCAGGAGGTCAAAGACTTTATAACCAAAAAGGGTGGCGAGGTTCTGCAAGTGTTAGATTGGGGGCTAAAGCCTCTCGCTTACAGGATCAACAACTTCACCCACGGCAGGTATTTTATCATTGAAATAAGGTCCCAAAACACTAACTTACCCAACGAGCTGGATTTTTACTACAAGATCAATGAGGATGTTATAAGGTGGCTCAACATCCAGCAAAAGGTAAAAAAAGAGGCAAGCCATGCTCAATAAGGTGCTGATCATTGGAAATCTGGTGAGGGACCCTACCATAAACTATCTTCCTTCAGGAACGCAGGTGGTGGAGTTTTCCATAGCATACAACAGAAGGTTTAGGGTCAATGAGGAATGGAGAGAAGAGACCCATTATTTTGATGTTAGGGCTTACGGCAGGCTGGCGGAAGATTTGGGCACAAGACTCTCCAAAGGCTACACGGTGGTGATAGAGGGGAGCCTCCGTCAAGACCGCTGGACTGACAAAGAAGGCAAGCCTCAGAGCAGGGTAAGGATAGTAGCCAGCGCGGTCAGGATCATAAGAAAGCCAAAGGCAGAAGGACCTATAGAGGAGGAGGTTCTGCCGGAAGATACAGAAGTGGGCTTTGAAGAAAAGCCCTTTTCCTCAGAAGAGGATGAACTACCCTTTTAAGGAGGTTGAAAAATGGAGATAAAAAAAGGTGCAAAAAAGAGCTGTTATTTCTGTGAGAGGGGTAAGGAACCCTCTTACAAGGATTATGAAGAATTGGCAAGGTTCATCTCCGAAAGGGGCAAGATCGTAGGCAGAAGGCAAACGGGTGTGTGCTTTAAGCATCAGCGGATTTTGGCAAGGGAGATAAAGAGGGCAAGACAATTGGCACTACTACCCTATCTCATAACCTGAGGAGGTGAAAGCATGAAGGTGGTGCTTATTAAAGAACTTGAAGGTTATGGCACTGTGGGTACGGTGATAAATGTAAAAGATGGCTTCGCCAGAAACTACCTTATACCGAGGGGTATAGCCCTCCCCGCCACCGAATCCAACCTAAGACATGTTCAAACCATACTCTCTCAAAAGCAGAGGAAGCTACAGAAGGAAAAAGAAAAAGCCCTTGCCTTGGCAAAGAAGTTGGAAGGTTTGGTGCTGGAGATCAAGCATCAGGTGGGCGAAAAGGGAAAACTTTATGGCTCAGTTACCAGTGCGGAGATCGCCAAAGCTTTGGCAGAAAAAGGAATTGAAATAGACAGGAGAAAGATCGCCCTTGCCAAACCTATAAGGGATGTGGGCATACATACAGTGTCTCTAAAGCTACATCCCGAGGTGGAAGTTCAGATAAAAGTGGATGTGCAACCTCAAGAGTAGGTGTTATATTTATTAAGGCTATGAAAGAAATTTCTTTAAAAAGCGGTAGGTCTTTTGCCCTTCAGGGCTGGCTAATTCCAAGCTTTGGGCTTTTGCTCTCTTTGATTTTTGCAACTTTACCGTACGATAATGTCTTTTGGTATAAATCCGCCACACTAGCTTATGGGCTTTCAGCCATTTCTTACTTTGCCTTTCTTTTCCTGAGAGAGCGCCTTATTGGTAATGCGGCTACCGGCATACTCTTTTTGGGTCTTTTGCTAAATCTAACTGGCATGATCCGAAGGGGTTGGCAAACCTACGAGATGGGTGCCTTTCATCCACCATGGTCTAATCTCTTTGAAGCCCTCACCTTTTGGAGTTTTATTACGGGAGTGATATACCTGCTACTGGAAAGAAGATACGGCGTGAAAGTGTTGGGAGCTCTTATAACTCCAATTATCTTTGGTCTTTCCTTCTTTGCCATAACAAATGCAAATGCGGAAATAACGCCTTTAATGCCTGCGTTAAGAAGCTATTGGCTATACATCCATGTTATAACTGCCTTTTTGGGCTACGCGGGCTTTACCGTAGCCTTTGGGGGTGCAGTCCTTTATCTTTTGAAGGCTAAATACAACCTTAGCTTTTTACCATCATTGGAAGTTTTAGACGAGCTCTCCTATAAGTCTGTGGTGGTCGTTTTCCCTATATGGACAGCGTCTATAATCTTGGGGGCTGCTTGGGCTAACGAAGCCTGGGGTGGATACTGGAGCTGGGACCCAAAGGAGGTTTGGTCTCTGATCGTATGGCTCTTCTTTGGGGCATATCTTCATGCAAGACAGATGCTGGGTTGGAAGGGCACAAAAACCGCCTGGATGCTCGTCTTTGGGTTTATAACCGTTCTGATATGCTTCTTTGCCATTAATTTATTCTTCCCTGGGCTTCACCTTCCAAAAATAGCCTGACGGTGTAAGAATTTTCGGGCTTTCGGGCTAGCCTATCCTTTATAACCTCCTCCAACCTGCTTGGTGTTTCAAAGGGCAGGGGCTTGAGCTTTTTGTTTCCTTGGATGTCCCTAAAAAAGCAGTTTCTTTCTCCCGTGTGGCATGCCCTGTTTAGACTTTGCTCTACTATGTAAAGCAGGACATCTTCATCGCAATCAACGCGGACCTCTATAACCCTTTGAAGCTCTCCAGAGGTCTCTCCCTTTTTCCATATCTCCCCCCTTGAGCGGGAATAGTAGTGGGCATAGCCCGTTTGTAGGGTAAGCTGGAGCGCCTGCTGGTTAGCCCAGGCGAACATCCTTATCTCGCCCGTCCTGTAATCTTGGGCTATTACGGGCAGTAGTCCCTCTTGGTTCCATTTAAGGTTTTTTATAAGCTCATCCGAATAAGTCAATGGGTTCTTCTCTGAATTCTCCATCTACCAACTCCCAACTTCTGTAGGACACTACCTTACCCTTGCTAACAGACAGTATTATGTAAGAAAAGCCTTCAAATGCCCTTTCCCTGTCAAATTCGGAGGGTCTGTCCGGATGGTCTGGGTGGGAGTGATAGACCCCTACTATCTCAAGCCCAAACTCTTTAGCCTTTTGTTCTGCCTTAAGGTAATCCTTTGGGTCTATTTGGTATCTATCGTTTTTTCTCTCTGGATATGCGTTGGGTGTTTCGTAAGCACCAAAAACTATGCGCACATCCTGTTGGAATTTGCCCAGCAATAGTCCGCAGGTTTCGTAGGGATAATCCCTCTCCGCTTGGAGGATCATCTTCTGAAGGGCGGAATTTTTAAGCCTTAGCATGGGTCAAAAGCTCCGCTATTTGCACTGCGTTGGTGGCTGCACCCTTTCTTATGTTATCCGCCACCACCCACATAGAAAGCCCCGGCTCAAAAACCAAGTCCTTCCTTATCCTGCCCACGAAGACCTCATCCCTGCCCGCCACATCTATTGGAGTGGGATAACCTTCTTCCACCAGCACCACACCCTTTGCCTTCCTTAAAAGCTCCATTGCGGACTCTGGCTCCAGCGGACGGTTTAGCTTTACAGAAATTGCCTCCGAGTGTCCGTAAAAGACGGGAACCCTTACCGTGGTGGCACTTACCTTTATGTTTGGGTCGTGCATTATTTTCCTTGTTTCGTTCAGCATCTTCATCTCTTCCTTGGTGTATCCGTTTTCTGTGAATACATCTATCTGTGGGATCACATTGAAGGCGATCCTGCGTGGGAGGTTTTTGACCTCCATCTGTTTATCTTGGCACCAAGCCCTTGTTTGGTCTTCCAGCTCTCTTATTGCCTTGGCACCCGCACCGGAGACAGACTGATAAGTTGCCACCACTATGGCAGAAATTCCCACCGCGTCGTATATGGGTTTTAGGGCTACCACCATCTGTATGGTAGAGCAGTTGGGATTGGCAATTATGCCCTTGTGGTTTTCCACATCCTCCGGGTTTACCTCCGGCACAACCAGTGGCACATCCGGGTCTAACCTCCAGGCGGAGGAGTTATCTATAACCACCGCACCATCCTTGACAAAACGAGGAGCGTACTCTTTGCTTATGGAAGAACCCGCCGAAAAGAGGGCTATGTCTATGCCTCTAAAGGAGGTCTCTTTGTTTAGTGCCCTTACTTTGAACTTCTCACCCCTAAAGGTCAGCTCAGTGCCCTCCGATTTTTCGGAGGCATAAAGGTAAAGCTCATCCACCGGGAATTCTCTCTCCTCAAGCACCTTTAAAAAAGCCCTTCCCACTTCACCCGTCGCACCAACTATGGCTACACGCATAGCATTATAATTTTAAGCCCAATGGACCTGAGCATTAACCTTTTTGGGACTTCCTTCAAAAATCCCGTTTGGGTGGCGTCGGGAACCTTTGGTTATGGGTTAGAAGCCCTCAAGCTCTATGACATCTCTAAGCTTGGTGCGGTGGTAACTAAGGGACTTTCCCTCAAGCCCCGCATCGGTAATGAACCTCCACGTATAGCAGAAACCCCCTGTGGCATGCTAAACTCCATAGGACTTCAAAACCCGGGCATGGAAGCCTTTCTAAAGGAGATATACCCCCAAATAGAGCACATAGACACCCACTTTATAGCCAACGTTTTTGGAGAAACGGAGGAGGAATACTTGGAGGTTTGCTTGGCTTTGGAAAGTGCAGAAAAAATAGTAGCTTATGAGCTCAATGTGTCCTGTCCCAATGTTAAAAAGGGTGGGCTTGCCTTTGGGCATGACCTGAAAGTTTTGGGAAGGTTGGTAAGTAAAATAAAGGGAAAGGTAAAAAAGCCTGTGCTTGTTAAACTGTCTCCAAACACGGGAGATGTGGTTTTATTTGGCAAGGTTTGCGTGGATAACGGTGCGGACGGACTCGTAGCCATAAATACCCTTTTGGGTATGAAAATAGATGTGGAAAAAAGAACCCCCGTTTTATCCACCGTGAAGGGTGGGCTCTCGGGTCCTGCCATCCTGCCCATTGCGGTTAGAATGGTCTGGGAGCTCTACCAAGCCCTTGGCGCTTCCGTTCCCATCATAGGAGTTGGTGGCATTTACGATACGGATTCTGCCCTTCAGCACATGCTGGCGGGTGCGTCCGCGGTGCAGGTGGGAACCGCCAACTTCTTTGACCCCCTCAGCCCCCTTAAAATCCTTGAAGGCATAGAGGATTACCTCAGAAGACACCAACTAACTTTAAAAGACTTGGTGGGAGGTGCCCACAGTGAATACAGACCTGATAGATGCCCTTGTTAAAAAGCTGAAGGGTGAGTTGGTGCAGACTCACGCCAGCTGGGTAATATTGACGAAAGACTTTGCTTACAAGATAAAAAAGCCCGTTAATTTTGGCTTTTTGGACTATTCCACCTTAGAAAAGAGAAGGGAGAATTGCCTTAGGGAAGTGGAACTCAACAGAAGGCTCTGCCCTTGGGTCTATGTGGGCGTTCTTGCGGTGGTCAAGGTGGGCTCTGAATACTTTTTGGAGGGTGAGGGCGAAGTGGTAGAGTGCTACTTGGCAGGAGGTTATGGAGGAGCTTGCAAAAAGGTTCAAGGAATGATAAAATGTTTTTACCTCGTTCTCACCCAAGGGGTGAGGACCTAAACTTAGCCCAGGAGGTAGAAGATGGCAAAGAGATATTATGAGACCATAAGGCATTACGAAAGCGTAGTGGTCTTAAAACCCACCCTATCAGAGACCAAACCTCCTTTGGGTCCCAGCTCCAGTATCCACCCCAGGCTTCGT
>DAIUER010000046.1:0-5996 GCA_036845005.1 Thermocrinis sp. | reverse complement strand
GTGGAAATTGGAGGAACTATACCATCTTGGCTACAAAAAGACGTTGGAGGTAATGAAGGAATTTCATGGGCAATAAAATTATCATAGACCCTTCAGAAGACAGGCTCACCATAAGCAAAAGGGTTTCAAAGCTCGCGTTGCCCATCATTTTTTCAAACCTGCTTTACACGGTGGAAAGTGGTGTATCCATTCTGTTGGTCTCGGGCATATCTCCCACTGCGGTGGCGGGAGTGGGATACTCTGCCAGCATGCTCTGGTTCATATACTCCCTGATGGCTCTGTCTTACACGGGCACCTCCGTTTTAGTAGCCCAAAGGGTGGGTGCAGGAAAGGACCCTTCTCCAGCCCTTCTGTGGGGACTGATCTTATCCTTTCTGATCGCCCTACCTTTGACCTTTTTTGGACCAGACCTAACCACAACCCTTATGGTGCAATTTGGTGCCTCCAAAGAGGTGGCAGAAGTATCCCACCAATACCTAAAACCCATATTTCTCTTTATCACCGTGGGCTTTACCACAAACACCTTCTACGCCGCTTACAATGGCTACGGAGACACAAAGACCCCCTTCAAAATAGGTTTTTTAATGAGTTTGATCAACATAAGCGGTTCTTATCTTCTCATATACGGAAAATTTGGCTTGCCCCGGCTGGAGGTGGCGGGTGCGGGTTGGGGAGTTGCCCTTTCAGAAATCTTCGGTCTATTGGCATACATTTACCTATACATTGCCTATAAAAAGCCCTTCCCCGTAAGATTAGACCTGAGAAGGGATATTCTTCTGAAGATGCTGAGAATTGGCAGTCCCACCGCCCTTGAGAGGGCTATCACCAGTCTTTCTTTTAACATCTTTGTGGGTATGGTTGCAAGCTTTGGAGACAAGGCGCTTGCTGCGCACCAAGTGGGTCTGCGGGTTGAAAGTGTGTCTTTTATGGTTGGCTTTGGGTTTATGATCGCCTCAACGGTGGTCTCTGGGCAGAACTTTGGTGCGGGCAACTATAGGGGCTTACAGCGTGGCATATCCACCATAGCCCACCTCACCGCCTTTACAATGGGTATGGCTGGAGTTTTTCTACTCCTATTCCCAAGGGAGTTCTCCTACTTCTTTGTGAAGGACCCGCAGGTGGTGGATTTAGCGGTCTATTATTTGGTGATCGTAGCCCTATCTCAGCCCCAGATGGCATACGCCAGCATATACTCAGGAGCCCTAAAGGGCATGGGAAAGACCCACATACCCCTCATGATCAACATCTCCTCCTTTTGGCTTTTCAGGATCGTCCCTTCTTATGTCTTTTTAAAGTTCTTTCCCTCTCCCATCGTCCCTTGGGTCTTTATGAGCGTGGAGACCACCTTGAGGGCACTGATCTTTTACCTTGCCTACAGAAGGATTATTTCTAAACTAACTTCACACACTATCAAGGAAATTCCGACATCCTGACTTCTTTGGGCAAGTCAGGAGGTTTCACTTCTTCAAAAAGTTCATCTCCAATCTTACCTTCTTAAAGCCTAACGCACCAACTTAAACTTATCCGCGTAAGGAACATCAAAAAGCCCCCATTTTACTGAAAAAGCCACTTGATCTCCTATGTTTGCTTTATTGTATATATCCGCCGGAACTCTCACCTCTCTAAAACATCCGTCCCTCTTCTGCCAACCGCTAAGATGAAGATAGTATTCATCAGGTGCTCGTGAAAACGTCTTCTTATGTTTATACTCCACAAGGGCGTAGGTAGAGATTTCGGCTTTTGTATAAAGCCTGTTGGCAAAAGGAAAGATAACAGACCCCAGGCAAAGATAAAGGATCGGAGTAAGAATTAAGAAAATTAATAGCCAAATGGTGTTATCTGGTCTTCTACCCCTTAATAGAACCACGAAGCCTAAAAAAGGTAAAACAAAATACAGCATAGTCCTATCAGCCAACTGCCAGAATTTGTCCTGTATATCGCAATTGTTATAAGAAGAAAAGAAAATCCACACAAACACTGAAATAATGATAATTGCAAGGGAAATTAAAACATAAACTCTGGTTAGATAGTCTGCTTTGTCGTAAAACTTTTCTGAACTTGGAAACTTATTGAGTTTTAGACGGAGCTTATACATGCCATCAATCACCTTATTTAAAACTTCCTCTGGGAGCTCTGCTTCCCCCTTTGTGGTTAATTCGACTTCAAGGATACTTCCGTAGATGCCTAACTGCCGCACTTCCTCTGGTTCAAAAATCTGAAATATAATGTTCTGAACTTCTTGGTCGTATAGGATCGTTTTTGCCCATTTTTCGTCCCTGTGGTTGATATAAAAGGTTTTAGAAAAGTTCTCGTTGTTTCTTATTTCTATCTCTTTGGCTAAACCGACGGCTTTAAAAAACCTCTCAAAAGCACCCTCTCTGTTTATCCACAAAAAGCCTTTAATGTTTAGTTCTGTACTGATCGTATGGTCTCGTTCTTTTATACGCCCTTTTTTGTCCTTTTTAACCGTAACTGCATACTTAAAGATAACATCCTTATATGTAATGGTTTTGTTTGCTACATTCTCCATCTGATTCCCTCCTGCTGAAGCTTTAACGAAAACCTCCCAAGGACTCCTCCAATTTTTTCCAGCCTTCCATCTGTAAAAGTTCCTGAAGCTTGCTACCCTCCTTGACACCTCCCAGTATTACATCTTGAAAGACAGGCTCTCGCCAGAACTCTCCCGTTTCCCAAGACTTTTTATAAAGCCTAAAGACCTCACCCGTAGATGGGTCCCTAACATAAGTTTGGTCGCTCAGCAAGTTTGCCCAAGACTTAGACATCCAAGAGTTAAACTCCTGACTATCTCTTTGCATTTGCCTAACCATTCTGTTTATTTCCCTGTTGGTCTTCGTGAACTCCTCATAAGTAAAAATACCCCATTCCGGATTTATTCTAATGTTAGAATAAACACCGCCTGCTATTCCACCAACCTCTCTGAGCTTTCCTTTTGGTGCTTGAACGCTCGTAAGGGTCATGTTGGCTGAACAGTCAATACTTGTTGCGGTATAGCTTGGATTTTGACCATATGCTCCAAAAAGGCTAATAAAAACAAGCCTCTCCATACCCCTATCTGAGGACAGCAACACCGCACCCTTAGCCCTAACGGGAACTAAGCCCGGTACGGACGGAGTGCTTTGCATCGTTGCCAGTTCTTCTTTACTAATTGGCAACTCTTTTTCCCATACTTTACTCCACCTTCCTTCACCGATGGCGTTTAGAATGCCCACCACAAGGGCAACCGCATCATTAAAACCCCTTATGCATATAAAGTTAGGCTGTTGGGATGAACTGCCATTTATGGTTAGAACAGTATAAGCGTTTCCACCAAAGCCGGTAGAAACAGCACCAGAATTGACATCTACCAAGTCCATCCTTATCGCAGAACCATCACTTTTTCCCAAGCTGTATATAAACCATCTCTTTGTGCCTTGTTTTATCACATTACCGCTAAAGTTAAAGCCGTTGGGCACGGGTATCAGGACTGCAGTCATCCCGTTCATGGGCTCTACGATCTTGGCATACTGCCAGCTTATCCTCTCGTTTGGCGGTAAAAAGGCAAAGCTACTCAGTATTTTGACGATCTCATCCTTATAAACCTCTCTATCCTTTGGCAGGTAAAGAGAAACGATCAAGCTAACGGTTTTTTGAGATAGAACATAATGCACCACTTGATAGTTGTGAGGGACAGGCACTTGAAACATAAAGGGTAAGTTGGCTGGGTCCTCAAGGTAGTATGGGTGTCCGGCGCCTTCAATGTATAAAATAAGGCCGTTTGAGGTTTTTTTGTAGGCGGTTTGAATAGAGCCAGTGGGACTTGTCCTCTTTGACTCTTCCAAAAGCAAGCCCGCTATTGCCCTTTGGTCTGCGGTCTTTTTACCCCTTATAACCAAGAAGTTTGCACCTTTGCTAAAGATCAGCCCATACTCGCTGTTCCTTGCCTTCCATCCGAGAGGGACTTCTGCGGTGTATCCGTTCAGTGTGTCCTTGATAGGTCCCTCAAAGATCTCTCGGGAGTAGGCAAGGAGCCCAAGAACAAACAGCAGAGTAAATACCAAAACTCTCATGGCGCCCTCCTTTTTAATTTTTTAAGCCCTTTACAATTAAAAATATTGCCATTTCTTTTGCAGTCAACGGGATAAATCTTACCTTGTTGATTCACCTCAAAGTAAAAGTGGTCCTTATCTTTGACATAGAGTTTTGTTATATACTGGACTGTGCCCTTTTCTTTGAAGCCCGTGTAATCTGTTGCAACAAATATATCTTTGCACGAGAGTTTGTATTTAGAGTTTATCCTGCAGTGGGATATCCAGGTGTTTAGGATGCCTTGAGCCAAAAAGTGATTTAGGCAAAGAATGTCGTTGGCAGATAGGTTCTGACATAGCCCAGGGTATCCACTTTCCGCACGAAGCAGTCTTCCCTTTTCCTTGAATACTATATACCCCCCGTAGCCCTCGGAGTGAGGCTCACATCCAGGGCTGTAATACACCGCAAGCCAAAGGTTTCCTACCTTTAAGGTGTATTCTATTACAAAATCTGCGGTGCGGTTCAAGGGTTCTCCCATACCACCCTTGGCGGTGAAAGGAGGACATTTTTGACAAAATATACGTGTCTGCATGCTTTTTGGATTGAACTCAACGACCGGAGGAACTGGACAGACCATTCTTAAGACTTCAAAAGTGCTTAACCCTAGGGAATACCCAAAGCTTATCAACAGAAATATTAACCACACCTCACTTCAAGCAAAACAACAGTTATATTGTCGTTACACCCATTCCTAAGCGCCAGCTCTACGAGTTTTTGCACTGGAGTCTGTAGACCTTTGCTTTTGCTCAAAATCTTTTCTATTTCCTCACTTTTTAAGCTCTTGTATAATCCGTCCGTGCAAAGAAGGATTTTATCTAGGTCCATAAGTTTCAATTTATATGTCTCAACATAGAAATTTTCTTTTACCCCTAATGCATTTACAAGAACATTGCTATTTGGCAAACTATGATCTTCTGTAAGCCTTACCAAATCACCTCGTCTGTAAAGGTAAGCCCTACTATCTCCCACATGAGCCAAGCAAAGGAAACAGTCTTTTATTAAGACACCTGTGCATGTGGTTGCCATACCATTTAGACTTGGGTTTTTTGAAGCCTCTCTAAGTATGCTTAAGTTTGCCCTGAGAAAGGAATCTCTCAAAACGTTCAATGGATCTCCTTCTGAGAGAGTCGCATAGGATATAACCTCCTCAACAGCTATTTTACTGGCAACCTCTCCACCTGCGTTTCCGCCAACACCGTCTGCAACTACAGCTATTGCCCTATCTTTCTCTATCAATAACTTGTAGGCATCCTCGTTTTTTTTTCTTGGACCTTTTTCACTCAAACCAAAGCCCATAACTAACATCAGAGTCTCCGAAACTTCAAACGAACATTCCCTATCTCTATCTCACTACCATCTTCTATTTCAACTTTAGTTATAGCTTCACCATTAACCCTTGTGCCCATTTCTGTGTCTAGGTCTGTCAGGTATACCTTCCCTTCTTTCACTCGCAGGCTTGCGTGAACCTTTTCTATCCCTTGACCTTTCAATTGGATATTCGCCTCTTGGGAACTTCCTATTAGGATCTGACTATCTTTTAGTGGTATTCTGTAATCTTGCCATTTTGGCTCACCTTCCAAGACCACCAACCATCCCAATATGGGCTCTTTTTCCTCCCTTAAAACAACTGTCTTCTCATAAGAAACACCGAAAACTTTAGTTTCTCCAAAGCTTCCCTCGGAAATGATTTTCGTTTTTCCTATGTCCAAATCCTTTAGCTTTCCTCCACAATTAGGACAAACTTCTAAATTGTCAGCTACTATAGCTCCGCAGTTAGGACAAACCATAGCCCACCTCCTTCACTTTACTATAAAGGGTAAAGAGTTGCTAAACTTGTTATCCTCCGCATTTATAAGTGATTCAAAGACGTAGCTTCCAGATTCCACTCCCGATGGCACAACTATAAAAGC
>DAIUER010000045.1:0-6069 GCA_036845005.1 Thermocrinis sp. | reverse complement strand
TTTGACGCCCACGCAAAGGTTCCCCAAAATTCCGTTAAGCCGAATGGACATAAGCTAAAGGTGTATAATGTAGGTCTATCCTACAAGCCCCACCCCTTGGTGGCTATAAAAACCGATTACGCAAGGTTAAACTACAGCCCAAATAGGAAGGATGAAAACGAGTACAGGCTAACACTTGGCTTTATGTTTTAAATCCTAAGGAGGATGGAAAAAATGGCTAAAAACTACTTGGGCGGGCTCTTGCTCGTGCTTCTCCTCCTCCCCCTTTTTACACAGGCAAAGCAGTTCAAAACTCCAGAAAAAGCCTTGGCGGAGATATACCCAAACACGCAGATAGAGGTCAAAAATATTATCCTCTCAAAAGAACAGCAGGAGGAAGTTCAGAAGCTATCGGGCATGAAGCTTGACACAAGGCTTGTATCTTGGTATTTGGTAAAGAGAGGGAAAGAGGTCATAGCCTACGCTTATGCGGATACCCATGTGGTAAGGACAAAGCCCGAGGTGGTTCTATACACCATAACTCCAGAGGGAAGGTTAGATGTGGTGGAGGTTCTTGCCTTTCAGGAACCGTTGGAATACATGCCCGACGAAGAGTGGCTTAAGGTCTTCAAAGGCAAAGAGTTGGCTCCGGGCACACTAAGGCACAGAAGGGACATTCCAAACATAACCGGTTCCACCATAACCGCAAGGGCTATAACCGACAACGCCCGCAAGGTTTTAGCCATCTGGCAGATCCTCTTTGGGGGTAAGAGATGAGATTTTTTATATCCGCCAAGCTAAAGGACAACAAGCCTCTTTATTACATGGTTATCTTATTTCTCTTTCTCAGCCTCATCTTTTGGATTAGCTCCTGGTTATACTTTTACAGCAAATATGGCTTTTCTTATGAAACACTATACAAATACTTTTTCCAAGACCCAGAATTTCCAGAAAGAATATCTTTAGCCCAGCTCTCAGAGGACCTGCACATTCAAACCTTCTTAAACGCCTTCTATTTACTTACGACCTTTGCCCTCTTTATCTTGACATCTCTTCCTTCCTCCGTAAAGGCTTTTGCCCTACTCCTGGGCTTTCTTTCCTGTGCATCTTATATATACTCAGACCTCCTGATCCTCTACCTTTCACCTACCTTTGCTTACTTAAAGCTTTTTTCCTTTATAGGCTTTCAGCTTATAAACCTGTTTGTCCTTCTTTACACCCTCTTAGTCCTATTAACTTCAAGGGAAAACAAATATACGCATGTAAACCTGCTTAAATTGGTAATTCTCTTTTTTTCTTTGCTTTTAATGGGCTTCTTTTTCACAAACCTCTTGGCTTTCTATTCAAAGATGGGCTTTTCCTTAGGTTCTGTAAAGGAGTATTATCTTGGAAACCCGGAGAAGTTCCTAAAGCCTAAAACCTTTGAGGGTATGTTTAAGGTCTTTTATCCTCACCTTATTTCAATGGCGGTCTTTTCTGCGGCAGTTGGGCATTTTTTGATTTTTGCAGGTTCAAACCTTAGCGTTCCTTTGGGAATCGGGCTATTTTTATTTTCATTACTTGATAATCTTTCGGGTTTTTTGATTAGATTTTTACATCCAGACTTTGCCCTTCTAAAGCTTTTGTCTTTTGTAGCTTTGCAGGGTATCATCCTTTATTCCGCCTTGCTTATGCTAATGAGAAGTAAGCCATGGGCTTGATGTTGTTTCTCTTTCTTTTCTTGTTTGCCTTCTCTCAGGAAAAGGTCTTTCACCTTATGGGCACCTATGCCATAATAGACCTGCCCTCCCAAAAGGCATACCAAGCCTACAAGTTTATGAAGGAGCTTGAGGAAAAACTCTCCGATTACATAGAAGACTCTGAGGTTTCAAAGACCAACCGGAAGGCTGGTGTGGAACCAGTGGAGGTGTCTGCGGATACTTTGGAGGTTATAAAAAAATCCCTTTGGCTTTCGGAGCTCACAGAGGGAGCCTTTGACATAACAGTAGGTGCTATAACCGTAAGGGCAAGAAGGCTAAGAGAAATTTCCGAAGACGAGGCAAGGAATCTGGTGAATTACAAAAAGGTCAAGGTGGAAGACAGTAGGGTATTCCTTGAAGAGAAAGGCATGGCTATAGACTTGGGAGGCATAGGAAAGGGCTTTGCCATTCAGAAGGCCTATGAGTTTATAAAAACGGACAAGGGTTTTATCGCAATAGCGGGAGACCTAAGGGTATGGGGGCACAAAAGACTTTTGGCGGTGTATAACCCTATTAATGGCAAAATCTTAGCCCAAGGCTACAATAAAAAGGACCTTTGCCTTTCTACATCAGGAAATTACAGAAGGGAGCACATAATCGGTAAAGGTAGTAAGCTATTGCAAATAACTGTAGCTTATGAGGATTGCACTTTGGCGGATGGGTTATCTACAGCCCTTTTTGCTATGGATGATAAAAAAAGATGGGATTTTATTGAAAGACACCCACAGTTCGGCTATCTTCTGCTGTTTTCCGACGGTTCTGTTTATGTAAATAAGACCTTTCTTGAGTTTTTTGAAAGTTTGGAATTTTTCGGAAATGGTGTAAAATAAACCTATGAGGTCTGCCTACAGGGTTTTTCTGTCCGGCGTGGTGCAGGGAGTAGGCTTTAGGAGCTGGACAAAGAACTTGGGAGAGAGCTACGGACTTAGCGGTTGGGTGCGCAACCTACCGGACGGAAGGGTTGAGGTTTTTGTGGAGGGCGATGAGGAGGTTGTAGCCCAGTTCGTATGGAAGCTGTGGGAGGGACCAAGGTCCGCAAGGGTGGACCAGATGGAAATTTTAAAGGAGGTGCCAACCCATGAAGAAAGAGGTTTTTATATTAAGTATTAGCCTACTTTTTGGAATATCCTTTTCTCAGGAATGCAAATACCACAAGGTAAAAAGTGGAGAAAGCTTAGAGAAAATCGCAAAGAACTACGGAGTTAGTGTGCAAGAACTCATAAAAGCTAACAAAAACATAAACCCAAACAAACTAAAAGTGGGTGAAAATTTATGCATTCCTCAAAAGATATCAACTAAAACACAAGACTACGCCATATACAAGGTCAAAAAGGGAGACACGCTATACAGCATAGCTGAAAAATTTGGAGTTGATGTGCAGGAGCTGAAAAGCTTTAACAACCTAAAGTCTGAAAAGATAATAGAAGGGCAGGAGCTAAAAATACCCGCCAAGGGCACTGCCAAAAAACAAAAAAAGGAAACTCAAGAGTATGGAACCTATGTAGTTCAGAAGGGTGCAAGGCTTGAGCATATAGCAAAAAAACTGGGTGTTTCCCAAAGGGAGTTGGAAGAGCTTAACCCAGAGTTAAAAGGTAAATGGCTAACAAAAGGAACTGTAGTTAAAGTGCCAAAGCAAGAGCAGAAAAAGGAAAAAAGGGAAGAAAGCTACACAGTATATAAAATCAAAAAGGGAGGTCGCCTCGAGCATGTGGCAGAGCGCTTGGGGGTTCCCAAAGAGGAATTGGAAAGGCTCAATCCAGAGCTGAAGGGTAAGTGGCTGTCTGCGGGAACGGAGGTAAAGGTGCCCGTAAAGGTCAAAAAGGAGGAGGAGCCAAGGGTTCCCTACAAAACTTATGTAGTTCAAAGAGGTGCAAAGCTTGAGCATGTGGCAAAGAAGCTCGGTGTTTCTCAAAGGGAGTTGGAAGAACTCAACCCAGGGCTAAAAGGTAAATGGCTAACAAAGGGAACGGTGGTCAAAGTGCCCTTAAAGGTGGAAGAAAGAAGACACGCCATCCGTCCAGTAGAGAAACCCTTAGAAGAAAGGAAGCAAGAAAGCACACCTAAAACAGAGGCTGAAATGCCACAAGAGAAAAGGCGAGAGGATGTGGAAGTAAAAATATCAAAAAATAGTCTGCCTATGCCTGTGGATGGTAAAGTTTCCAGAAACGGTAGAGGGATTAACATATCCACAGATTGTGGAAAGCCAGTAAGGGCAGTTGATAGTGGAAGGGTCATATACAGTGGAGGAGACCTCAAAGCCTACGGAAACATGGTCATAGTGGATCATGGGGATTTTATCTCTATATACGCATACAACGAGAAAAATTTAGTAAAGAGAGGCGATAGGGTGTCAAGCGGACAACAGATCGCTTTAGTTGGAAGAAGGAACGAAGGAGAGGAATGCATGCTTTACTTTGAACTTAGAAATAAAGAGGGTGTGCCCTTAGACCCAACTGAGTATATAAGAAATACCCAGTGAATTATTCCATAGGGCTTATGTAAATTAGAGTTTTTTGTTCGCCCTTTTCTATGCGTTTTAACGTTTTTATTTCGTAAATTTGATTGTCGTTTTTTATAACTTTAGCCTTTTCTAAGACATCCCATAGGCTCTTTAGCATGTTGTCAATATCCCTCTTTCTGTGGTTTGGCAAAACCAAGATCACTTCCATTGAGAGCTTACCCTCCAAAGGTTCTCCCTGATACTGCTGTTTTATTTCCCACACTGCCCTCATCTCCCAGTTTTTAATTCTTGGGGGTTTAAAAACTACACCACCCTTCTTTCTTATGTATCTGTTGCTTTTAGGAACCGGTAAAGAGGAAAGCTCAAGCTCTACCCTCTTTTTTTCACCCACTTTTTTCTTCAACCAACAGGTCTTGCTCTTTAAAGTCCTTTACCACTACATCCACCATTTCTCCCTCTTTAACCACCCTTTCTGCCTCTAAGTAGCATAGCCCATCCACCTCTGGCGCTTGAAACCAGAGCCTGCCTACCGGCACAATATTCATCTCCTCATCGTAGCCATCTATTAGCATCCTAAAGCTTTTACCCAAAAGCCCCTTGTATTTTTCCTTTATAACCTCGCTTTGAACCTCGTAAATAAGCGCCCTCCTTCTCTCCTTTTCCTCCTCGGGTATAGGGTCTCCTAAGGACTCTGCAAAAGTGCCATCCTCCTGAGAATAGCTAAATACACCCACCCAATGAAAGTAGCCCTTTTGAACAAACTCAATCAATTCCTCAAAGTCCTTTGTGTCTTCTTCCGGATAGCCCACTATAAAGCTTGTCCTCAAAACTGCGTTGGGTATTTTAGAAAAGATCCTTTCCACAAGCCCTTCCACAAAATCCTTGCCATAGCCCCTTCTCATGCTCTTTAAAACTCTGTTGGATATGTGTTGCAATGGTATATCAAAGTATGGCAGGACCTTTGAAGAGTTTTTAATGTAATCAATAAGCCCATCATTCAGGTCTGTGGGATAAAGATACAAAAGCCGGATCCATTCTATGCCTTCTATATCCTCCAGCTTTTCTAAGAGTTTAAGCAGGGCATTCTTTCCGTATAGGTCCCTGCCGTAATAAGTGGTATCCTGTGAGATCAGAGACAGTTCTTTTACTCCGTTGTCTGCTATCCATTTGGCTTCTTCTACGAGCTCTTGTATGCCCTTTGACCTGTATTTGCCCCTTATGGAGGGTATGGCACAAAAGGAACAAAGGCGGTTGCACCCCTCAGATATCTTAAGGTAGGCGTAAGATTTAGGGGTGGTTAATAGCCTTTGAACTTTTTTCATCCTCTTTAAACCCAAAAACTCAAGAATTTGGTCCCAGCTCTCGGTTCCAAAGTATGCCTGGACCTCGGGTATCTCCTTTTGTAGTTCTTCTTTGTATCTTTCCACCAAACAGCCCATAACGATAACCTTCTTGTTTTCTGCGTATTCAAGTATGTAGTCTATTGCCTCCTCCTTGGCTGGGTTTATAAAACCACAGGTGTTTATGATGATGGTGTTTGCCTTTTTGGGGTCATCCACCAGCTTTGCACCGGCTGACTTTAGCTTTCCAAGAAGAATTTCTGTATCTACCAAGTTTTTGGAACAGCCTAAGCTAATAATCCCTACCTTTAGCTCATCTCCTTTGCGTGCCATCTTCCGTCTTCTTTAAAAACTCTTTGGGATTTCTATTAACCTTTATAGTCTTAACACCACCTCCCTTTTCCTCAACCACCATATAGTTCTCTACCTTTCCTTTTTTTTTCAACCACCATATATCCCACCACACCCTCCAAATCGCTAAAGGGCTCTTTTGCGTAGGAATACAAAAATACCGCCATTAAAATAAGAAAAAGGAACCTCATATTTTTTC
>DAIUER010000044.1:0-6249 GCA_036845005.1 Thermocrinis sp. | reverse complement strand
ATAAAGACCCTTCCTTAGGGCATACAAAAGGTCATTCCAAAGAGGCTCATCGGACTTTAGCTCCTCAAGTAGCTCCTCTGCGGTTTTTCTTTTCCAAAAGAGCCTTGCCCTACCCACGAGCAGAGAGTCCGAAAAACCCTTAAAGTCAAAGGGTGCCACATAGCCCACCAGCTTAAGATAAAGAGGGTTTGACTTTATGTTTGATGGCATATAACTTTCCAAAATTTGGATAAATTCCCTTACCCTTGAGAGCTCCTCTTTGATTTTTGAATTGTCCGTCAAACTCTCCCAAGCCCGAAGAACCTTTTTCCTACCCTCCCAAATTTTCTCCCTGCTAACCTGCGTGCCATCTTCCCCCACCAGTTTTAAAAAGACAAGCCCGCTTCTTTTGTCTAACTCCTGACCCGCCACCCTTCCCACCACCAGGTTGAACTTTTCGCCCTCTTTATACCTATCAAACTCAAACCTTTTTGAACCCTTTATTGCCCTAAAGCCCTGCATCCACACCACTCGTTCCTTTTCATACCGAGCAACACCCTTTAGTTGATAGTTTGGATTTTGCAAAAAGTTTGCCATTTCCTCCCTTAGGGCTTTTAGGTCCTTCTTCTTTCGGTCAAGTAGCCGATGGATCAAAACAGACCAATTTTTAGCATAATCTTCCTCTCCACTCCAAAAGAGCCCACCGTATATGTAGTTGTTGGAAGAGAAATAGGAATTTTTGGCAAACCTTTCAACGCACTCTAATCCTGCCCTTCCTCTTATTTCAAAGTCTTTTCCCCTCATACTACTCCCCCAATAGCTTTATTATAAATTCAATGGGAAACTTTGCAAACCTACCGCTTAGGACCTCCTTGTATGGGTAATCCTCCCCCAAGGGCACGCAGGCATATTCCTTTTGAGTTCCAACAAAGCAGTATGTAGTAGGCTTTACCCTTCCCATAAGGGTGTCTGCCTTACCCCTGCCTATCCTTCCCATTATATTAAATTCAACCATTTCCTTTTCCCTCAAAAAGTGTTCGGTGAGCACCAAAGCATAAACAGGAATTATCGTGGGCATGCTTTTTGAGGTAGAAGGTAGCCCGCCTTCTATGAAGCTTTTAAGCTCGTCCGCTTTGTCTTGGTTATGGTCCTTTAGGACTTCCTCTAACTCTTCAAAAAGCTTTTTTATCTTTCCCCTCTTTTCGTTTTCAAAGGCGGAGCGCACTTCCTGTTTTTCAAAAAGAATGTATGGATGGTAGTATTCAAACTCTTTTCTAAAATCAATCTGCACCGCGTTCACAAAAAGGGCAGAAAGAAGGGTGTGGGATAGCTTTTTTACTTTCTCTCTCTTTTCCTCGTCTTCCACAAAGGGAACAATGTTTTCCAAAAAGCTCAAAAAGCCCTCTATGTTTGCCACTTCGTTGGGTATGTATCTGGTGGCGTATTGGCTTGGCAGTGGAACAAGCACCTTTCCTTTGCCACCTTTCACAAACTGCTCCACTATGCCAAAAACAACCCGGTCCAAAAGGAGCTTTTGCTTTAGCGTATGCTTTCTTATCATAAGCCTAAGGATCTGCTCGTCCGCATTGGGTTCATACTGCAATATTCTTTCAAATAAAGTATCCCTCTGCGGATAGATGGGATATACAAAGTGAAGCTCCTTTGGATTTTTCTCCGTTTCTTCGTCTCCCCTCGCCCTTGAGATGGCTTGGATCATCTCCACCAAGTTGGACTCAATGCCAAAGTCCGTGATGATGGCGTATATCTTGTTTATGGGTTTGTGAGGTCTTGAAAGGTCTATGCCCCTTGAAAGGGCGGAGGTGGAAAGGATAATGTCCTCGTTTCCTTGGTTTATCCTGTCTTGGCTTTTGCGAGAGTCTGCGGTGGCAACCAAACAGCTATAACCTTCATCCTCAAGGTGGTCTTTTAACTTAGCCAGAAGTTCCTTGTTTTGTAAGAACAAAAAGGCGGTTTGACTGTTTTTGTCTTCAAAGGTGTGTTTTATATACCCGGCTATTCTACTTACCAGTTCCTCTTTGATTTCATCCTTAGCTTCATCCATAAAAAGGAATTTCCTTTTTACTATTATCTTGGGAGAAGGATAGCCATGCTTTGCACGGACGCTGACCTCTATGTCTTTATGCCTAAAGTCCTCCTCCTCTTTGAAATCTACCATAACCAAAGACTCGGGCACGACTTTATACTCTCCATACTCTTCAAGTAGCTTTTTTAGTATTGCAGGCGAGTAGCCATTGGCATCAAAGAGATATAAGTTTGCCTTTCCGCCTCTTTCTTTAACCTTTCCTAAAAAGTTAAACATCTCCTCAATGGCATAAAGTCCGTTGCGGTCTCCCAAAAACTCATCCAAAATGATGTGAAAGGTGTATTGGTCTGTTATACGTCTGGAAGCGAGATTATTTAAATGCTCCGAAGTAGCTTTTCCAAACTGACTTTCCACGAGCGCCTGCTGTGTGCAAAGAGCCCATATGATGTCCTTTTTATCTGTTAGTTTTAATATCTCCTCTACCGTTCTCTTTAGAATGCCGCTGTTGGCACTTAAATTTCTGTAGGTGTCTCCTATGTTTTCCACATGCCTACCTTTGCGGTCTTGCCTTTTTTCATAGACCAAACCTATGCTTTTGTTGGAGTTCTTTAAGTATTCCAAAACCTTTATATATTCTTTATCCTGGGGGTCTATGCCTTTTCCATTTCCCTCTAAGGCATCCGTTAAATCTTTTAGCTTTTTATATTCCCTATCCACCAATACTTTACGGGTTGCCATGTAAAGAACTATGTGCTTTCCCTCTTGCATCAGGATGCGGTTTCTGGTTTGGGTAGTCTTTCCTGAGCCTGCAGAGTGCAAAAGGCAGAGGGCTTTTACGTCTTGTGCCTTTGAAAAGAACTCATCCAACTCTTTTCCTACATGTTTTCTTGTCTCCGCTATCTTTCCCGGCTCTATAATTTCCTCAGTGTTTTCTCTTTTTTGCATCTCTTCTTTGAGCCTTTCTATTTCCTTTGGCACCTCCTCCAAGAGCCTTTCCCTTCTTGCCCTGCCCTCCGCCACCGCCTGCGAGTATTCCCAGTCTATTTCTTTGATCTCTTCATAAAGCTGTCTTATCCTTTCTCTGTAAGGAGAAAGGTCTTCTCCGTTCCAATAGAACCTTGCAGAAAAGGGCTCCGCCAACGGATAAAAGAGGGAAAGGCTAACTTCCCGCACATCTTTGGGCTTTTCTTCGCACAGGTAATCCACCCCGTAGGAAACCACCTGAAGAAAGCCCTTTAGCTCTGGGTTTGCGGTTTCCAAAGACAAAAGCTCCTCCTCCATTTCCAAAAGGCTAAAGACGAACCTTTCAAAGCCCACCTCTCCCAAGGACACATTCACTGGCAAGCCATAAACCCTGTAGGGAATAGACCCTTCCCCTTTATCCAGCAGAGCCCTTATGTCTCCCTCCGCACCCGCAAGCTTAAAATCCACCACATAGAGAACTCCATCCGCAATAAACAGCAAGTCTGCGTTGGGATAGATGCCCGCAATCTGACTACCCTCTCCCAGTTCATACTTTATAAGCCTTACATCTTTAAAGCCCTTTCCGTAGAAGGAACCCTCGTAATAGCCAAGCAAAAACAAAAACAGCAGGGTGTTTTTGTCAGTTTGTCCCAATCCCAAATTTTTAAGCCCTTGCGGAGGGTTTTCCAATTCAAAGGACACAAGCCCTTTCAGTTGTTCCCACACAAAAACAAGCTCCTCTAACTCCTTATCAAGAAACTTAAACCTTATGCTTTCAAACCCACCCTCTTTAAAGCTTTCGTAATCCTCCACCCTGCCTTTCAGAAAGCCCAACTTAAAGGCAAACTCAAAAACATCCCCCAAAACTTCAACCACCGGAGTCGCCATGTTATTTTATATAACACAGATTTTTGTTAATTTCTGACAATATCTTGGACAGTCAAAGCTTTATTATTTTGGTAGAATTTCCTGCCCTTCTCTGTTATCCTCCAGACTCCTCGTGGAACATTCCTATCAAGAAGCCCTTCCTTTACCATTCTGTCCTTTGTCCATTGAGCTGTGTTTTCCCACCGTTTTTGATTATTAGACGGAAGATCTTCGTAATCATAGGTATTTAGGATGTTTTTCATTTTGGCATGGACAAGCTTTAAAACATCACTTGCGTGTGCCTCTCCTCCCAATTCAACCAGTGCCTCCAAGATTGGAAGGATAAACTCCTCCTCTGGAGTTCTCAATCCTCTTTCTAATCTACTTCTTTTCTTTTTTCTACATGAGCCATTTTTAGTGGGCATATACGCTACACCGCTAAATATAGCATCCCATTCCCTTTGAAGATTTTCCACTTTTTCTTTGAAAACCTTTACTTTTTTACATATTTCTAATATATGCTGGCTTCTATCAATGTCGTGAATTGCTACAGCCTTTTGCGCTTCTTGATATAGCACATCATAGGTCCTCCCAACCTCCTCAAGTAATAGCTCAATGGCGGTTTTTACTTCGTCTTTAGCCATTGATAATGGTATAAATCTACTTTGTTTTTAATCATTAACAATGATATAAATCATACTTAAACTTTGGTATTGATTGACCTAAAAACTTTATTATTGAGGGAACCTTGTTAAACACAGGAGAGCCTGTGTTGGTGGCAGTGGAGGTTTCCTACACAATAGACGATTTTGATGTGCAGAGGGCTATAAACAGGGCGAAAATTTTGGAGAAGGTTATGGACAAGAGAGTTTTGCCTGCGGTGGTGGGCTACAAAATAACAAAAAAAGCCCAAAATCTAATAGAAAAGGAGGGAGTTTTAAAGGTAGTGTTTTCTGAATAGGAACTAAGTATCCGGCAACTCACCCTTTAGGAATTTATCGTAAGCGTTCAGGTCAAAGTAGCCATGCCCTCTTTCGTAGTTTTAAAAATATACTGCAGAGGCTAAGGGAAAGGGTTAAATTTAAAATTGTTTGAGAAAAGCATGCGGACGCTTGAGGAAATAAAGAAGATAATCGCAGAACATAAAGAGGAGATAAGGCAAAAGTATGGCATAGTGATCCTTGGAGTTTTTGGTTCTTATGCAAGGGGAGAACAAAAGGAAACAAGCGATGTGGATATTCTCGTAAAGGTCGAGCGTCCTCTGGGTTTAAAGTTCATCACCGCAAAGCTTGAGTTAGAACGTTTGCTTGGACTTAAGGTGGATTTGGTATCCATTAATGCAGTCAAACAAAAGCCGTTGCTATGGAAGAGTATAGAAGAAGATTTGATCTATGTCTAAGAAGAGAAAAGATTGGAGGCTTTACCTTTTAGATATGTTGGAATGCATAAAAAGGATAGAAAATTATGTGGAAGGGTTAAGCTACGAGCAATTTCTGATGGATGACAAAGCAAAGGATTTAAAAATACATCACTTTATCACTCCTAAAACTTTTAGCAAAAACTCAAGGGCGTTTTGATTAACGAGTATAAGGGTAAAAAAGAGAATGATAAACAATATGGTAAATTCGCGGTCAAGCCTTAGGAGTTCTTCCCTGAGTTCTGACCTAACTTTTTCAATCTTTGCCTCCAACCTTTGTTCCATGGCTTGCATTTCTGTCCTAACTGCCTGTATTTCTGCCTTTAAGACTTGAATGTCCACCTTGCTTGCCAGTTCTTTGGTAAGTTCATCTTTAAGTTCAAGCTTTTTCTAGGTGGCAAGCTCTTCTGCCCTTTTTTCTAAAATCTCAAGCCCTAACTCTATTGCCTGTGCCACTTTTCTCGCCTCCTCTTTCCCAAGCTTGTCCTCAAGGAGTTGTAAAAGTTCAAGGTCTATTGCCTTTGGCATAGTTTAAAAATATACCGCAGAGGCTAAGGGAAAGGGTTAAATTTAAAATTGTTTAATAAAAGCATGCGGACGCTTGAGGAAATAAAGAAGATAATCGCAGAGCATAAAGAGGAAATAAGGCAAAAGTATGGCATAGTGATCCTTGGAGTTTTTGGTTCTTACGCAAGGGGAGAACAAAAGGAAACAAGCGATGTGGATATTATCGTAGAGCTTGAAAGACCAGTGGGCTTAGAGTTTTATGAATTCTGGGACTACATTGAAAACCTTTTGGGAACTAAAGCGGATGTTTTAACATTAACTGCCCTTAAGCAAAAAACTCCACTTTGGGAAAAGATAAAAGAGGATATAGTTTATGTCTGATAGCAAAATTTACTTTATCACTCCCAAAACCTTTAACAAAAACTCAAGGGCGTTTTGATTAACGAGTATAAGGGTAAAAAAGAGAATGATA
>DAIUER010000043.1:0-6319 GCA_036845005.1 Thermocrinis sp. | reverse complement strand
GGTAAATACATCGTGTATATGCCCGAGACCCAGGAGATGAAATGTTCTTCAAAGCTATCCACCGAGGATAAGTGCAGGCTTCTGGATCTTATAAAAGAAGACCTTCAGAATGAGGGAGTAATACTTAGGACAGCTTCAGCTGGGGCAAGTAAAGAGGACATCCTGAGGGAGCTACAGCAATTGAGAGGACTTTATGAGAACCTAAAGGCAAAGCTAAAAGGCAATAAAAAACCTCAGCTTCTTTTGGAAGAACTGCCCCAGCATTTGGGACTGATAAGGTCCCACTGGTCGGACCTTGAGGGTATCTTTTGCAACGATGTTTCGCTTTGGCATCAGGTATCAAGCTTCTTGGAAGGTTTTGAGCCATCCCTCTTGAACAAGCTTTACTATGTGAAAGATGCAAGTGCATTAGCGGAATCTTTTGGTATAAGGGAAGCCCTGAAAAGAGCCCTTCAAAAACGCCTCTGGCTGAAGGGAGGAGGCTACATTGTAATAGAAGAAACCGAAGCCTTGTCTGTTATAGAAGGAAAGTGCGGGTTCGCCTGCGGTGATACCCTTGAGGAGAACGCCCTTAGTACCATCTTGGAGGCTGTAAAGTAGATCGCCAAGCAGATCATCCTAAGGGACCTTGGCGGAATAATAATGATAGACTTTATAGACATGAAGGAGCAGGGCAATAAAGATAAGGTGATAAACGCCCTCAAGGAAGCCCTCGGAGAAGACCTTTGCAATGTTCAGATATACGGCTTTACCAAGTTGGGTGTGTTGGAGATGGCAAGAAGGAAAAGTGGAAAAAGCTTAACCCAAATGCTGACGGAGGATTGTCCCCACTGTAATGGTTCTGGCAGGGTAAAGGGAGACAATCTTTATGTCCTTGAGCTTGACTTGGATATAGAAAACCATGGCGCTGGTTTTGTGGAAGTTTATGTGCCCAAGGGTAGAAAAGAAGCAGTTAAAAGCTACATAAAGGCAAAAAAAATGGATCACGTAATTGTCATAGAGGATGAAAACTTGGATTACAATAAGTATGAAATCAGACATGTTAGGTAGGTGGTTTTTTATTGCACTCATCCTGTCTCTTCTGTTCTCCTGTGCGAAGGTAACAGAAGAGAAGAGGGCAAAGCTGGCGGTGGAGCTATACTCGGAGGGAATGTCTGCCTATGGCAACAGGGATTACAAAAAAGCTGTGGAGAAACTCAAGGAAGCCCTGAAGTATCTTGAAAACCTAACCCCCGCACAGATAAAGGAGACAAAGTTAGCCATAGGAGAAAGCTATTATTTGAGCAAAAACTATGTGAATGCGGTGGTTTATTTTGAAGACTTCCTATTCAATTATCCAGAGGCGCCCGAATCAGAAAGGGTTCAATACCTACTCATAGACAGCTATATGAAGGTGGCACCCGATGCTTACAGGGATCAAACCTACACATACAGGGCAATAGAAAAGGCTAAAGAGTTTTTGAACAGATACCCAAACAGTGCGTATGCGGACAAAGTGTTGGAAGTGTTAGAAAGGGCTGAAAAAAGGCTTGCAGACCATGAATATCTCGTGGGCAAATTTTACGAAAACTATGGCTACTATTATTCAGCCAGCTTAAGGTACAGAGACCTGCTGATAAACTATCCAGAACAGGTCCCTCAGGCGGAGGTTTTTTACAGATACATAAAGTCCCTTCTGTTGGTAGAAAGGCAGGCAGAAAGAAGGAAAAAGGTATATAAAGAATGGATTGAAGAGGCAAGAAAGAGTTTGAACTCTGCAAAGGACGAGGAAGAAAAGAAAGCAATTCAAAAGAGAATAGCCTTTTTGGAAGAGCAAATCAAAAGATGGGATGATATTGCAAAAAGTAGTAAAGAGGAAGGTCTCAGGCTTATGGAAAAGTACAAAGAGACCTTTGGAGAGAATACATACTACAGAGAACTACAAAGGTTGGCTAAGAGATAATGGAGCTTTTGAAACAGATCGTCTCACTTCTTGAAGAGAAGAAGGGAGAAGATATAGTGGTCTTGGATGTTTCTAAGCATACAAACATAGCGGACTACTTTATTATAGCTACCGCCAACTCCACCGTTCATGCCAGAGCCCTCACGGATTATCTGATTGAAAGCTTAGGTAAAGAGGGAATACACCCAGACCATGTGGAAGGTTTGGAAAATGCCTACTGGGTGCTAATAGACTTTACGGATATAATAGTTCATATCTTCCAAAGGGAATGGAGAGATTACTATGACCTTGAATGGCTATATTCAACCGCTAGGAGGGTTGAAGTTTGAGATTTATTAAGCTTATTCTCTTAATTCTTCTGATAGCCCTATTTTTGGTTTTTGTGTTTCAGAATGCATTGATAGTGGAAATTTCTTTCTTTAATTACAAAGGCTATGCCCCCCTCTTCGTGCTGGTGCTTTTGAGTATTTTTCTTGGTTTTCTTTTTGCCTTTTTCTACTTTATGCCAAGGGAGTGGTACCTAAGGAGAATTGTGGGAGACCTCAAAGAGGGCGTTGAAAGGCTAAACAGAGGGCTATTTCTAAAAGCGGAGCAGAGCTTTCAAGGAAATCCCTTGACGGAAGCCTTCGCGTGCTTTGGTGCCTACGAAAGGGAAGATATCAACAAAATTCTGAACCTTTCCAATCCCATCTGTGCGTTCATGCTTTTAAAACTCCATCGTATAGAAGAGGCACAGAAGAAGTTTGAAAGGATTATAGAGCAAGAGCCTGAGAACCTCTTGGCATTGAAAGGGCTGAGGGACATTAACTTTTTGAAGGGCAACCTAAAAGAAGCGGTGGAGCTTCAGGAGAGGGTATTAAAGAACTGTGAAAAGTGGGAAAGGGAACACCAAAAAAAGATTATGGCTGAGTTGCTGGCAAGCTTTTACATAACTTCCAAGGACGAAGATCATGCGGAAAAAGCCTTTGACGTTTACAGGACTCCTCTAACTTACTCCGCACGCATACTTGCCTTTGCTGATTCAGGAAAGGAAAGAGACGCGATAAAGCTATTTGAAAAAAGCTTTGAGGATGGGTTTCACGACCAAATTCTGATGATTTTGAGAGAAAAAGAAGCTTTACTTACAAAGCTTATGGACATAATAGAAAGGCGAAAGGATCAGATAAACACTGTGGTTCTGGCTTTGGTTTATCTACGGTTGGGTCTTTTTTCTAAGGTTAAACCTCTTTTAGAGAGCCTGCCGGACTATTACAGGACTTTGGCTATATCTTCCCTCTCCCATCGGGAAGAAGACAGGATGTGTGCAAAGGTTTTGGAGGAAGCTTTAAAAACCTGGGAATGCGTTTGTGGAACAAGGCACAAAGAATACACACCCATGTGTGCAAATTGTCTAAGATGGAATAAGATAGAATTAAAACCATAAAAGAAGGGATGTGCTATGTTTAGAGCCCTTTGGACTTCGGCATCTGGGATGACCGCCCAGCAAACGAACCTTGATGTAATATCCCACAATATGGCAAACGTTAATACGGTGGGCTTTAAAAAGATGAGGGCTACCTTTCAAGACTTGGTCTATCAAACCATAAGGGAATCGGGAGCACCCACCTCACCAACCACCAGAAACCCTTCTGGCTTCCAAATAGGCTTGGGTGCCTATGTATCTGATACCTATGGTATATTCACGCAGGGAAACATATTTCAAACGGGAAACCAGTTGGATATAGCCATTCAGGGTGATGGCTTCTTCAAAGTGGTCCTTCCCGACGGAACGATTGCATACACCCGCAACGGTCAGTTTCGCCTTGATGCGGAAGGGAGGATCGTAAACCCGGACGGATATCCCCTTGACCCAGAGTTCGCCATCCCCGCAGACGCCATCAGCGTGGGTATAAGCGCCGATGGGACAGTTTCTGTGCTCAGGCAAGGTGCCACCGCAGTGGAGGAGGTGGGAAGGATCGAGCTTGCCAAGTTTGTTAATCCCGCAGGATTGAGAAGGATCGGGAACAACCTGTTTATCCAAACGGATGCCTCGGGAGAACCAGTCATAGACAACCCAGGCAATCAGGGTTTGGGAACTTTACTTCAGGGATACTTGGAGTCCTCCAATGTAAACATAGTGGAGGAGATGGTAAGCCTTATAATCGCCCAAAGGTCCTTTGAGTTTAACACAAAAGGGATCACCGCTGCCGATGAGATGCTTGGGCAAACCGCTAACCTGAGGAGGTAATGGAAAGAAGGCTAACCATTAGGGTCTGGTTGTTGCTGGGCTTGATCTTTTTGCTAGTTATTTCTGCACTTGCACTGAGCTATAGGATGCTTTCACTTAGAGAATCAAAAAGCAAAGCCTTAGCTATAGTAAAGTTGGTCAAAGATACTTTAACCTCAAACATACGGGCTAAGATGGAGTACTAAGGTTCATAATAAGTCCCACACCCAAAAGCGCGGCGGTTTCTGAACGTAGGATGTAAGGATAGAGTTTTATGGGTATGAACCCTCTCTCGCGCAAAAGCTCCGATTCTTGCCTGGTGAACCCTCCCTCCGGACCTACCACCATGGATACTGTTTTTACTCCATTCAAGTTCAGGTCCTTCAGGCTTTTTTCTCCCCCAAAGTTATCCAACAGAAGGTTCAGATCGTAGTCTGCCCTGAGTTCCTCAAGCATTGTGGGAGGTCCAATTTCCAAGGGCTTTGGTCTTTTGCACTGTTTGAAGGCAGAAAGGGCTACCCTCTTCCATCTCTCCATTCTTTTGTTTATGGTTGTGATATTCTGAAAGCTTCTTTTTGATATGGTCGGCACCAAGCGGGACGCACCCACTTCACTGACCCTTTCCACTATGAAGTCCATCGTCCTTAGCTCTACGGGCACGCATTGATAAAGGGTTATAAAGGGTAATGGTATATTAAGTTCAAGCTCTTTTATTACAATGCAGAGGGCACTTTTTTTGGTAAGTTTTTCAAGAGAACAAAGGTAAAGCTTATCCTCAAAAAAAAGTTCAAGCTCCTGACCTACTTTTACCCTTTTTGCAAGTATATGCTGTAGTTCCTCCCCCTCTATGATCAGAGTATTACCAACCTTGGCAGTCGCTATAAATCTATCCAAAAGAGAAGGGGAGGACAACCTCCCCAAAAGAAGTTTTACTTTACCCCTCCCCTCAGGTCCTTTGCAGGTCTAAAGACAACCACTTTCCTTGCCGGAATGTTGATCACAGCGCCGGTCCTGGGGTTCCTACCCTTTCTGGCAGCCCTTTCACGCACGCTGAATATTCCAAAACCAGGAATGGCTACCCTTTCTCCCTTTTTGAGGGCATTTGAAACAGCCTCCACTGCAGCTTTGAGGGCCGCATCTGCTTGCTTTTTGGTTATGCCCGCCCCTTTGGCTATGGCAGTAACGAGCTCTGCTTTGGTCATGTCTGTCCCTCCTTTTAAGGTTTTGATGGATTATAATATACAATATCTTGCGAGAAAATGCAAGTAGTATCAAGCTCTAATTAGGGTGAGCGGGCGTGGCTCAGTGGTAGAGCGTCTGCTTCCCAAGCAGAAGGTCGCGGGTTCGATTCCCGTCGCCCGCTCTTGGAATAACTTTTAACCTATGGTTTATCCTTCTTACCTTAACCTAACAGAAAGTCAATGGAAGGAAAGAATAGAAAGGGCTCTGTCCCTTTTGGAAAGCTGTGAGGTATGTCCCCACAGGTGCGGAGTGAATAGGCTTAAGGGGGAGCTTGGTTTTTGCAAAACGGGAAAGAACGCCATAGTGGATAGCTACTTTCCTCACAGGGGAGAAGAGAAACCCATAAGGGGCTACAGGGGCTCAGGAACAGTGTTTTTCTCCTACTGTAATATGAGATGTGTTTACTGTCAGAACTATCAGATAAGCCATTTGGGAGAAGGAAGGGAGGTGAGCCCTGAGGAGCTTGCGGAAATATTTCTGGAGCTTCAGGCAATGGGATGCCACAATTTGAACTTGGTGACTCCTTCCCATGTGGTGCCTCAGATACTTTCTGCCCTCTACCTTGCGGTCAAGAAGGGTTTTAGATTACCCATAGTCTATAACACCTCTTCCTTTGACAGCTTAGAATCTTTGAGGCTCTTGGAGGGCATAGTGGATATATACCTAGCGGATTTGCAGTATGCGGACAGAGAGATTGCCAGAAGGTATTCAAAGGTTAAGACATGCCCAGAGGTCGCCATGGCTGCCATAAGAGAGATGCACAGGCAGGTGGGAGACCTGACCCTTGACGAGAGAGGAATAGCCATCAGAGGGCTTCTCGTAAGGCACCTGGTGCTCCCCAATGGGCTCGCGGGAACCGAAAAGGTGGTGGAGTTTTTGGGTTCTCTGTCTAAAAACATGGCTGTGAACGTGATGGATCAGTATTATCC
>DAIUER010000042.1:0-6325 GCA_036845005.1 Thermocrinis sp. | reverse complement strand
CGTACCTTGTATGGGCGGGTATTTTATCAAGGCTAACATAGTATCTTCTCTGGAGGGCTATGTCTCCGAAGGGTCTTCCTTTGTAGTCGTATATGACCGTTGCCTCTGGGGGTTTCCAGTCTTTTAATGCCTTGGGTGAAGGTAGGTTGGCGGATAAAGCTAAAAGGACAGCAAAAACCACAAAAAGGAAAACACCAAAAAAGATAACCAGAATTAATCCAATCTTACGCACCGCTCTTATAGACTATTTTACCATCCTTAAGGGTCATAGCTATTCGCCCTTTGAGGGTTTTTTCCCAGAGGGGTGTGTTTTGGGATTTGGAGAGGTTCGTTTCCTCGTTGAGAACCCACTCTCGGTCTGGGCTAAAAAGCACCAAGTTAGCGGGGGCACCTACCTTTATGCGTCTTTCCAATCCCAACAGCTCGGCAGGACTTACGGAAAGCATTTCCACCATTCTTTTTAGGTTTATAATCCCCCTTCTTACCAATTCCAAAGCCATAGGTAATGCAGTCTGCAAACCTATCATACCGGGCATGGCGCTTTCCAACAGACCCTTTTCCTTTTTGGCGTGTGGTGCGTGGTCTGTGGCTATGCAATCTATAGTGCGGTCCTTTATGCCCTCCAAAAGGGCTTGTATATCCTCCTCCCTTCTCAAAGGCGGATTAACCTTGGCGTTGGCACCACCCTTTAAAACCTCCTCCTCCTCAAAGAGAAGATGGTAAGGGTTAACTTCGCAGGAGATGGATGCGGATTTTTCCTTAAAGAACCTTATTATCTCCACAGAGAGCTTGGAGGAGAGGTGTTGGATGTGTATTCTTCCTTTGGTATGATAGGAAAGGATACAATCCCTTGCCACCAAAACATCCTCAGCGCTTGGACTCCTGTGGGCAATGCCAAGCAAAGAGCTAACGTATCCTTCATTTATGTGCCCCCTTGCCAAGCCATCGTCCTCGCAGTGGTTCATCACCAAAAGCCCAAGCTGTCTTGCCAACCTTAGGGCTTTTTCCATGAGCCTTGAGTCCATCAGAGGAGAGCCATCATCGGTAAGTGCCACACAGCCTGCGTTCTTTAGGGTAAAAAAGTCCGTCAGTTCCTTTCCTTGCCTTCCCTTGGTTAAAGCACCAGCGGGCAGGACTTCGCACAACCCCACCTCCCTTGCCCTTTGGATCACATACTGGGCAACCTCCGGGCTATCTATGGCTGGCTGTGTGTTGGGCATACACACCACCGTGGTAAATCCCCCCGCTACCGCGCACTTGCTACCACTTTCTATGTCCTCCTTGTAAGTTTGTCCCGGGTCCCTAAGATGCACATGCACATCCACGAAGGATGGACAAAGGATCAGACCCCTCCCGTCTATTATTTCCGCATAGTGAAAGTTTAAGTTGTTGCCCACCGCCTTTATCTTTCCGTCCTCTATGAGTAAGTCTCCCACTGTGTCCAGACCTTGGCTTGGGTCTATTAACCGGCTTCCTTTTATAAGGAGTGGTTTCATGCCTTTAAGCCCTCAATTGCCCATTTTAAGGCATCCAACACTTGGTCTATGTGTTCCTTTTCTACCACTAAGGGTGGCATCAAAACCATCACATCCCCCAATGGTCTGAGGAACACGCCCCTTTCCCTGCATTTGTAAGCAACCTTAAAGCCCGTCCTTTCTCCGTAGAGAAAAGGTATTCCCTTTTCCTTGTCCTTTACCAGTTCTATGCTTGCCATAAAGCCAAGCTGTCTGACATCTCCCACAAAGTCCAACTCCCAAAACTCTTTGAGTCTTTGGCTCAGGTATTCAATCTTTGGCTGGAGCTTTTCTAAGGTTTTTTCTTCTTCAAAGACCTCAAGGTTTGCCAAGGCTACCGCACATGCCAAGTTGTTGCCCGTGTAGGTATGTCCATGATAAAAGTGTTTCATCTCTCCAAACTCACCAAGGAATGCATTGAAGACCTCTTCGGTGGTCAAGGTTGCCGCCAGAGGAAGATAACCACCCGTTATGCCCTTCCCTAAGCACATAAAGTCTGGGCATACATCCTCCTGCTCGCAGTAAAACATAGTTCCCGTCCTTCCAAAGCCCGTGGCAACCTCATCCACGATCATCAAAATCCCATACTTTTTAGTCAGTTCCCTGACGCCCCTAAGAAAGCCCTTCGGAAAGGGCAACATCCCCGCTGCTCCCTGAATGCCCGCCTCCAAGCTAACCGCCACTATATCGTCCCTGCTTTTTAGGATTTCCTCCAAGATTTCCAAAAGGGCATCCTTGCACTCTTCAGAGAGCCCTCCGTAGTTCTTTTTGCAGAATATGTAAGGAGAGGGCAGTTTTATGGTTTCAAAGAGTATGTCTTTGTAGGTGCCATGGAAGAGGTCAATCCCACCCAAGCTAACCGCACCGAGGGTGTCTCCGTGATAAGCCTCAGAGAGTGTGATAAATGTCTTTCTCTTTTCTCCCTTGTTTCTCCAATACTGGTAGGCAAGCTTTATGGCAATTTCTACCGCCTCTGCACCGTCTTCGGAGTAAAAAACCTTGGTTAGGCATTTGGGAGAGATCTCCACCAACCTTTTGGCTAACAGAATAGCGGGCACGTTGGAACTGCCCAGCGTGGTGGTGTGGGCAACTTTTTTAAGCTGGTCTATTAGGGCTTGGTTTAGCTTTGGATGATTGTGTCCATGCATGTTGCACCAAAGGGAAGAGATAGCATCTATAAACTTTCTGCCCTTTACATCGTAAAGATAAACACCCTCTCCACTTTCAAAGATCAGGTTTTCTTCCTCCTTATAGACCTTCATCTGGGTGAAGGGATGCCAGAAGTATTCCTTATCCCACTGTTCCAAAGTGCGCCAATCCATAAGAAAAGAATTTTACATTAAAGGCGTTCTTCTAAAAAGCTTTTAAGTATTATGTTGTCCTCGGTTTTCATCCTCCTCTGCAGGCACTCAAGGGCGTCTGCGGTTCCTATGTTCAAAAGGGCTTTTGCAATTTCAATAAGCTCAAAGGTGTCCCTGTCTTCAAAGAGCATTCTGCAGAGCTTAGGCACCGCACCTTGCGTTTTTCTCCTGCGGAGGACTTCAATAACAAACATTCTGCTCTGCGTTATAGGACAATCAAGGGCAAGAATTAGCTTTTGGTCGTAATCTAAGGAACTAAAGCCCTTGAGGTCCGCACCGCAATGAGGACAGACTTCGTCTCTCTCATCTACCTCACCCCAACAGTAAGGACAAAACCAACGAACCATAGGGCATTATGGAGTATATCTTAAGCCTTTCCCTATAGCGTGAATGTATAACACAAAAAGGGAGCAAGGGGTTATAATTTTTCTCGTGCGTATTAGAATTGCCCACAGCCCAGATTCGGACGATGCCTTTATGTTCTATCCTCTCACTGCAGGGGTCATAGACACGGAAGGTTTAGAGATAGAGCACGTTTTGGCGGATATTGAAACCCTCAATCAACGTGCCCTGGAGGGGACATACGAAGTTTCTGCGGTGTCTTTTCATGCATACCCATACATAGCGGACAAATACTTGGTGCTTCCAAGCGGTGGTAGTGTGGGGGATGGCTACGGTCCCTTGGTTGTGGCAAAGGAGGAGTTAAAGAGCCTGAAAGGAGAAAAGGTCGCAGTGCCGGGGAAATTGACCACCGCCTACTTGGTTTTAAAGCTGTCCGAGCCGGACTTTGAGCCGGTGGTTATGCCCTTTGACAAGGTGCTTGATGCGGTGCTTTCTGGAGAGGTAAAGGCGGGCTTGGTAATTCATGAGGGGCAACTGAGCTACAAAGATAAGGGACTAAATAAGGTGGTTGATTTGGGTGAGTGGTGGAAGGAAAGCTTCGGTTTGCCTCTGCCCTTGGGTGGCAATGTGGTTAGGAAGGACTTGGGAAGGGAGATTATCAAAAAGATAGAAAGGCTTATGAGAAAGAGCGTAGAGTATGCCTTGTCCCATCCGGAGGAAGCCCTAAAATACGCAAGGGAGTATGCAAGGGACATAAAAGAAGACACAGAAAAAACAAAAAAATTTGTAAGCATGTATGTGAATGAGAGGACAATAGATTACGGAGAGGATGGCAGGAGGGCGGTAAGGCTACTTTTGAGCCTTGGCTACCAAAGGGGCATTATACAGGTTCCTCCACCAGAGGTGATATTCTCCGACGAGGTTTAAATTTTAAAGAATGCCCACAGACCAACTTGGAAGAGAGCTAAAGGACCTGCGAGTATCGGTGACAGACCGGTGCAACTTTAGATGTCAGTTTTGTATGCCGGAGGGGGAAAACTATGAGTTTTTCAGAAGGGAAGAAATTCTGAGCTTTGAAGAGATCGCAAGGGTGGTGCGTATAGTCAAAGGGCTTGGAGTTAAAAAGGTAAGGCTTACCGGCGGAGAGCCACTCCTCAGAAGACATTTAGAAAGATTAGTAGCCTTCATAAACCAAGAGGTGGAAGACATTGCCCTTACCACCAACGGCTTTTTGCTGAAGGACAAGGTCCAAGATTTAGCTTTGGCAGGGTTAAAGAGAGTAACTGTGAGCCTTCCTTCTTTGAGGGACCAGACCCTTTCTAAGCTTGTGGGAAGGGATGTTAAAGTGGGTCAGATTTTAGAGGGCATACACAGGAGCTTGGAGCTTGGGCTTTCGGTCAAGGTCAACGTATGCGTGGTGAGGGATATAAATGACGGTGAAATCTTAGACTTTATAGAGTTTTTTAGACCCTTGGGGGTGGAGGTTAGGTTTATAGAGTTTATGGATGTGGGAACTTTAAACGGGTGGTCCCTTGAACGGGTCTTTTCTGCCAAGGATATTATCAACGCCATCTCCCAAAGGTACAGAGTAAAACCCATCGGAAGGCAAAAGAGGGGAGAAACTGCGGAGAGGTTTATGCTGGAGGATGGCTACAAGTTTGGGGTAATAGCGTCTGTAACACAGCCCTTCTGTGGAGAGTGCAATCGTTTAAGGCTAACCGCAGATGGCAAGCTTTTTACGTGCCTTTTTGCAAGCGACGGCTATGACCTGAAAAGCCTTCTAAGGGGCGGTGCAAAGGACGAGGAGATAAGGGATTTTATAGTGGCCCTTTGGGAAAAAAGAAGGGACAGGTATTCAGAGGAAAGGCTTGAGCTTTTGAAAAAGGGCATAAAGCCCAAAAAGGTGGAGATGTTTAAGTTAGGGGGATGAAAAAAGAAAAGACAGTCTTTGTCTGTCAGGAGTGCGGATACTCTTCCACCAAGTGGTTTGGAAGGTGTCCTTCTTGCGGTGCTTGGAACAGTATGGTTGAAGAGAGGGAAAGGGTTGCCACCAAGACCCTTGGTCCTGCCATGACCTACAAGCCCTTACCCATGTGGGTGGAGGAGGACCTAAAAAGGCTATCTACTGGCTTTGAACAGATGGACTTAGCCTTGGGAGGAGGGCTTGTAAAGGGGCAGGTTTTGTTGATCGCAGGGGAGCCGGGCATAGGAAAATCTACCCTACTTTTGCAGTTGGCGGAAAAATACTCAAGGGCTTACGGAAAGGTGCTGTATGTATCGGGGGAAGAGTCAGGCAGTCAAATAGGAACGAGGGCAAAAAGGCTTAATGTGGAAGGGGAAAACCTCTACCTTTTGCCCGAGACTGAGCTTGAGTATATTTTGGAAACCATCCAAGAACTAAAGCCAAGCCTTTTGGTGGTAGATTCCATACAGACCATCCATTCTTCCCAGTTGGAATCTGCACCCGGTTCGGTGGCACAGGTTAGGGAGTGTGCATACAAGCTGGCAGAGTTCTGCAAAAGAAGGGACATCCCCCTTTTCATAGTAGGACAGATCACTAAGGAGGGGAGCATTGCAGGTCCGAAGGTTCTGGAACATCTGGTGGATACAGTCCTTTATTTTGAAGGAGAAAGGTTCAGCTTTTACCGAGTTTTAAAGGTGGTAAAGAATCGCTTTGGTGCAAGTGGGGAGGTGGTGGTTTTTAAGATGACGGAAAGGGGATTGGAGGAGGTGCCCGAGCCCTCAGCCCTATTTTTGCAAGAGAGAAGGGCAAGCCCGGGCAGTGTAGTATTTCCTCACACGGAGGGCAACAAGCCGGTGCTTTTGGAGGTGCAGGCCTTAGTCATAGACGCCCTATACACAACACCTCAGAGAAGGACCCAGGGCTATGACATAAACCGCCTTGCCCTTATCCTTGCGGTCCTTGAGAAGGAGGCTAAAATATTCACAAGGGATAAAGATGTCTTTGTTAACGTGGTGGGGGGTATGCAGATCGTGGAGCCTGCGGGGGACCTGGCGGTGGCCTTAGCCATAGCATCCTCCGTGAAAGGAAAAGAGCTGGGGGATGTGGTGGTTTTTGGAGAGCTGGGCTTGGGTGGAGAGGTCAGG